>JBEKXP010000056.1:0-11394 GCA_049511815.1 Dehalococcoidia bacterium | reverse complement strand
CCGGCTCCCCAGACCGTGACCTGCTTGCGCGCGGCCATCATGATCTGCTGTAGCTTCGGGTATCGGGGCTCGCCCAGCTCGTTGCTGACCGTCACCAGCGCGGGCAGGGGCGCTTCCACGGTGTCATAGCCCTCCATCAGCACGCGGTCGACGACGACCTTGCTGTCCTGGATGTTGACCGACTTGGCGAGGCTGACGCTCGGCACTCCCAGGAGCTCGGCGATGCCGTAGCCGACAACGCCGGCGTCCCAGTCGGTCGCCTGGCGGCCGCAAAGGATGAGATTGTACTCGCCGATCTTCTCGATCGCCTTCGACAGCGCCAGCGCCGTCGTGTAGCTGTCGCCCTCGAACGCGCTGTCCGTAAGTAGGACGCCCTCGTCGGCGCCCATCGCCAGGCTGTGCTTGATAACGTCGCGAGCGCCTTCCGGGCCGAGGCTAACGACCGTGACCTTGGCGTCTCCGGCCGTGTCCTTGATCCGTAGGGCCGCTTCGACTGCCAGCGCGTCGAACTGGCTGATCACAGGCGTCACTCCCGCCGCCGTGACGACTTTCTTTGCCGCCTCGTCGACCCTGAACGAGGAGGCCGGGGCCTCCGGGTCTGGCACCTGTTTGACGCAAGCTATGATGTGCAAAGGCATCTTTCTGCTTCCTCCTTGGTCCGCGTTTTTGTACCTGTATGCTGGTCCCGGCTTTGCCGTGAACAGTCGTAATTAGAGGCTGGCGCCCACCTCTTCGCCCTGAGCGGCGGCGGGAGGCGGTCCTGCCGAGCCGCCTACAGCGGCCTCCAGCAGTTCCGCGACGTCCTGCGCCCGCATGCGCTTCTCTTCGTCGGGCTCCAACGCCGGAATGCCATCCTCGAACATCTGGATGCAGAACGGGCAGGCCGTCGCGACGATCTTGGCGCCGGTGCCCATCGCTTCTTCAGTGCGGGCGTGGTTGATGTGCCGGCCCCTGCTCTCCTCCACCCACATGTGGCCGCCGCCGGCGCCGCAGCAGAACGTCGTCTGCCGCGATCGCTCCATCTCCACCACCTGCGCCTGCGGGATGTTCTCCAGGATGCGCCTCGGCGCGCCCTCGATCTCGTTGTGACGCGCCAGGTAGCAGGAGTCGTGGTAGACAATCGTCTCGGCGATGCCCTGCTTCGGCTGGAGCTTGCCCTGCTTCAGAAGCTGGTCGAGCAGCTCCGTGTGGTGCATCACCTCAAACTTGCCGTCGAACTGTGGGTACTCGTTGCGCATCGTGTTATAGCCGTGCGGGCAGGCGGTGACGATCTTCTTGACGCCCTTCGACTTCATGGTCTCGATCGCCTGCTGCGCCTGCATCTGGAAGAGGTACTCATTGCCCAGACGCCGTGCCGGGTCGCCGCAGCACGTCTCTTCCTCGCCGAGAACGCCGAAGCTGACACCGGCCTGCAACAGCAGCCTGGCCAGCGACTGCGTGATCGGGATGTTGCGCTCGGAGAGGGAACCGGTGCAGCCGACCCACAGCAGGTATTCCTGCGAGCCATCGAAGAGCGGCACGTCCAGCCCCTGCATCCAGTCGGAGCGCGAGAACTGCGTGCCGCGCCAGGGGTGGCCGCGCTGCTCGATCTGCATCAGCGTCGCCTGCGCCGTCTCCGGCATGCGCGCCTCGTCCATGACCAGATAGCGGCGGACGTCGATGATCTCAGGCACGTGCTCGATCGTAACCGGGCACCAGTACATGCAGGAGCCGCAGGTCACGCAGTCCCAGATCGATTCGAATCCCATCGTGTCGACAAGGTTGAGCGGCTCGCCGGCGGCTGCGGGCTTGCCTTTCAGCAACGAGCCCAGCGTCGGCGTCTTCGAAAGAAGGGCCATGCGCCCGTGGTGCTCAATGTCTTTCGGGGAGAGCTCCTTGTCGGTGAGATAAGCTGGGCAGTTCGACTGGCAGCGTCCGCATTCGGTGCAGGTCATGAAGTCGAGCAGCGACTTCCAGTTGAAGTCCGTAACCTTGCCGACGCCGAAGGTCGCGCCCTCCTCGGCGTTCTCCATCATCGCCTCGATGTTAATGGGCTGGAGCACGCCGGTGCGCTCGCGGCTGTGGAAGAAGACGTTGAAGGCTACCGTCAGCACGTGCGAGTGCTTGGAGTACGGGAGGTAACAAAGGAATCCGAACAGGATGACGAGGTGCATATACCAGAAGGTCGCGTGCAGACCGCCGATGGCGTTGCCGGAGAGGCCGATGCCGGTCCAGATGCCGGAGACGCCGTAAGCGACGAACGACCAGGCTTCCTTCTTCGCCTCCAGGTCGAGCTCGAAGCTGTTGGCGAGAATGTCGGTAACCATCAGGAAGAAAATGAGCCCGATGATCCGCCAGGCGTCTATGTTCAGGGTCAGGCGCTGCGGCTTGACGAAGAAGCGTTCGTAGGCGCCCATCGCCAGGCCGACCATGACCAGCACGTTGAAGGTGTCCATCACCGGACGCCAATAGTTGAAGACGTCGCCGGGCAGGTGCTGAAGGCTAAGCGGGTCTGCGACGCCGCTCAGCAGCAGGTTCAGGCTGCGAATCAGCAGGACGAGGAAGCCCCAGAAGATAAGCGGGTGGAGGATGCCCGAGTACCAGTACTTGCGGCGCCAAAACCGCCACTGCGCGATCATAATGAACATGAAGTCGTACACGCGCTGCGGCAGGTGGTCGAAGCGCGGGGCGCCCTTCGCCTGCAGGAACGGGATCAGGCGGGCGGCGATCGTCAGCAGAAAGAAGGCGGAGAACCCAACGATGATCAGATAGAAGAAGATGTTTCCCGGCAGTTCATTTGAAGGTGCCACTGTGTGCCTCCTCTAAGCCACAGCGCCAAGACGCGACATCGCCGCCGAACGGCAGTATGTGCTTCTCTTCACAGTCGAACCCATCATAACCCTAGCTTCAAATAGGAAGCAACGCCCCGTCCCACCATGATCTGAGGGGCGAGCGAAATCGTAGCAAGCATCAAATATCAAGTCAACACGACCCGCCGCCTGCCTGCCATCGCTATGCTATATTGGCAGCGAGGAGGCTGAGATGGACCTCGGTCTGAAGGGCAAGGTGGCTATCGTCACAGGCTCGAGCCGCGGCATCGGCCGGGCCATCGCCCTCCAGCTCGCCGACGAAGGCTGCAGCGTCGTTCTCTGCGCCCGCGGCGAGGAGCGGCTGCGCCAGACCGAGGCGGAGGTGCGCGCAAGGGGCGTGGAGACGCTCGCGGTCGTTGCTGACGTGACGCGAAACGACGAGGTCACGCGCCTGGTCGACGAGACGCTGGCCCGTTTCGGGCGCATCGACGTCCTGGTCAACAACGCCGGCGGCGGCTCCCCCGGCGACGACGACGAGGCCTGGGACAGGAGCTATCGCGTCAACCTCATGGCCGCCGTCCGTGCCACCCGCGCGGTTATCCCCCACCTGCAGCGACAGGGTGGCGGCAGCATCATCCATATCGCTTCCGTTTACGGGCGTGAGTCGGGCGGCCCGGCGACGTACAACGCCATGAAGGCCGCCCTCATCAGCCATGCCAAGCAGGCCGCAGTGGCTCACGCGAAGGACGGCATCCGCGTCAACTCCGTCGCGCCGGGCTCGATCCTGTTCCCGGGTGGCTCCTGGCAGCGCCGCGTCGACGCCGACCCGGAGGGGATGCGCGCTTTCGTTGCCGCCAGTATTCCCATGGGGCGCTTTGGCCGGCCGGAGGAAGTAGCAGCAGTCGTCGCCTTCCTTGCCTCCGAGCGGGCGAGCTGGGTGACCGGCGCCTGCGTCAACGTCGACGGCGGCCAGTCGCGGTCGAACATCTAGAGAGGCATTTCGATGACCGAGCCGCCGTTCGGCGAGCTGCTGGTCGTGGAGCTTGACCGGCAGGTCGCCGCGGGCTACTGCGGTCTTCTCTTCGGCCGCCTGGGCGCGACTATCGTCAGCGTCGGGCCGCCCGGCAGCAGGGAATCAAACGACGAGCTATCCGCCGGCAAGAAGTCGATAACGCTGGACGCGGCCCGGCCCGAGGGCGCCGCCCTCCTGCGTCGCCTCGCCGCGCAGGCGGACGTCCTGCTGGCCGACGATTCGCTGCTGGCTGATCTCGATTATGCGTCGCTGAGCGCGCAGAACCCGCGCCTAGTCATGACGTGCGTTACGAACTCTCCGGATTCCGACGGTGCGCAGCGCTTCATCGGGCTCAACGCCTTCGCGGCGACGCTGCTGCCGCTGATCACGATGTCGGTGCTGGGACGGGGCGAGCGAATCGAAGTCGATGGCGGCGAGTGCATCGCAGCCGCTGCGATGCTTGTCGACGGTGACGGGGAGTCTTTCGAACCTCACCAGGGGCCTTCGGCCGAGGTGCCTTTCCGCGTCGAAGGCGTGCTTCTGTTGGATTCGGCGCCGCAATCGGGCCGGCACAACGACGAGGTCTACCGCGGGCTGCTGGGCCTGACGGACGAGGAGATGGCGCGCTTGAGGAGAGAGGCGATTGTCTGAGCCTTCGGCGATCTACCGCCTGCCGCTTGCAGCCTACCGTGTCCTGGACCTCGGCCCGGGCGCCGCCGCCAGGTACGCCGCGCGACTCCTGGGCGACGCCGGCGCGGAGGTGATCGCAATCGAGCGCGGTCCGACGCCGCGGAGCGATGCCTTTCGACAGCTCAACCGCGATAAGCTGGGCTGCAGGCTTGACTTCGCGATGCCCGAGGGCGCGGAGCTCGTGCGTCGCCTTGTGGGCCTGTGTGACGTCGTGGTCGAGGGCTTCGACGCGTCGGAGCGGGAGCGTCTGGGCCTCGGCTACGCTGCTGTGCGGGCGCTGCGAACGGACATCGTCGTCGCATCGATCAGCGGAACGGACGCGGGCGGCGCAAACGCTACCTTCGCCGACATAGCTGCGGGGACGGCCGCGGCTGCCGCCGTATGCGTCGCCCTGCTTCACCTGCGCGACACCGGCGAAGGGCAGCGCGTTGCCGTAGATGCCGCGGCCTGTGCATCCGCGTTGGGCCAGCCGCGACTCCCTTCACGCGAGCAGCTCCTCGCCGACTCCCGCCTTCGGGAGCGCGGCTTCTTTGAGCCCGTCGCTCATCGGGAAAGTGGCCTCTTAGAGATGCCGGCCCTCCCCTGGCGGCTGGGCATGACGCCTTGCCACGTCCGCCTGCCGGCGCCGGAGCCCGGACAGCACAACGGCTACGTCCTGGCCGGCCTGCTCGGCCTGTCGGACGAGGAGATCGTTGCGCTGGAGGCCAAAGGCGTCGTTGGCGGGGCTTAGGCGGCGGGCTTGTCGGCGATCACCCAGATGTGGTTGGTGAACAGGCGATTCAGCGGCGGCAGGTAGCTGAAGGGGCGAAGATAGCGGACGCTGTCCAGGAGCATCAGCTCGATTGTCATCTGGCGGGAAACGTAGGGAAGCTGGTGCGGAATCTCCCAACGCTCCGTCTTGCGAATGTGAAAACCCGCGTCCCTGAGTGAGCGCGTCAGCGCCGATTCCGTCTGCTCGTTGACGTGCACGCGAAGCTCGTCATCCGTGCGCGGGTACTGCCTTCCGACCGGCAGGCTGGGGCCGATAACGTAGCTGCCGTAGTGAGCGAGGTCGGCCAGGCGGCGGACCGCCAGGTGAACGCGCCGGACGTACAGCGGGAAAGTTACGTCGTAGAAGAGACGATTAGGGCTCGTGTGGACGATGAGGCGCCCTCCCGGTCGCAGCACCCGCCACGTCTCGCGTAGTGCTTCCGCCAGCTCCGGTGGGTACAGGTGCTCGACGATGTCGCTCATCAGGGCGGTGTCGAAGGAGGCGTCGTCGAAGGCCAGCGCGCGGGCGTTCATAAGACGCACCGACGCTCGCTCGCGGATGTCCTCCGGCACCAGCGCCAGCGATTCGTTAGCGATTCGCACCGCCTCATCGGCATAGTCGATGCCCACCGCCTCCGCGCCGAGCATCGCCGCATGCAGCACCATCTCGCCGCGTCCGCAGCCGACGTCGAGGACACGCTCGCCGGGCCGTATGTTCGCGAAGCTCAGCGCCTTCTGAAAGCGGCTGCTCAGCTTGCGCCCGGCCGACGTGCGGAACTCCTTGTATCCCTCGCAGGACGCAAAGAAGTAGCGATTGTCATAGGCATCGGGAGCAACGCTTTCGCTTGCCGGCAGTTCGTCGTTTGCCCGTTCGTCCATCAGGCGTCGCCGTTTTCGAGGAACGTCTGAATAGTCGACGCCAGCTCGTCGCGATGGAGGTTGTAGTAAAGGGCATCGGGCGCGACGACCAGCCGTGAGTTCGGGATGGTGTCGCGCAGCCGCTCGGCGGAGGCGACGGGGTGAAGCTCGTCGTCGGGGTGAGCGATCAGCAGCGATTCCGCCTGTATGCGCGAAAAATCCTCGTCCGCAAGCGCCGGGCCGTAGGCGATGCCGCGAATGGCCGGCACGACGGCCTGCTGGTTGAGCGAGAGCAGCCATTGCCGCAGGAAGGTGAACATCATCGGCGCCGTCTTCTTGAGGTCGGCCCAGGGCGAAAGTTTGAGCACCGTCTCCACGGCCTTGTTCAGCCCCAGCCCCTCAATCAGAAGCGCCAGTCCGCCAAAGAGGGCCGCGCCCGGAGCTGACTGCTGCTGCCCGACCGGAGGCGGCGATTGCAGCATGATTCGATTCACCATCTCCGGGTGCCGGAGCGCGAAGACAAGCGCCGTGCCGCCGCCCATCGAGGTGCCGCCGAGATGCGCCTGCTTGATGCCGAGATGGTTGAGAAGACCGTGCAGGTCCGCCGCCAGCGATTCCCACTGGTAATCGACGGTGTCGGTTGTGAAGCCGGACTCGCCGTGGCCGCGCGCGTCGTAGGTCACGACGCTAAAGTGCTGGAACAGCGCAATCGGCACCTCGCCGAGAATGTCTGCCATGAGCATGCTGCTGAGCAGGCCATGCGCGATGATCAGGGGCGGCCCGTCGCCGCGCACCTGGTAGTGCATCTGAAAGCCATTCACGTCTGCGAAGGGCATTCGCGGCCTCTAGAGGTGCGCGAGCAGGCCGCCATCGACGATGAGGGTCCGGCCCGTCAGATAGGCAGCGGAATCGGAGGCGACGTAGACAGCGAGGGGCGCAACTTCGTCCGGCCGGCCGGCGCGCCGCATAGGAATGTAGCGCAGAAGGCGGTTCGTCTTTGGGTCCGGATCGCCGAGGCCCGGCGTGTCCTCCAGCCAGCCGTGAGCGATGACGTTGACGGTGACGCCGGCGGCCGCCCACTCCTGTGCCAGCGCCCGCGTGAGGTTGAAGACGCCACCTTCGACGGCGCAATAGGCCGCGCAGTTCGGCAGGCCTCTCTCACCGAGGCCGGAGGCGACGTTGATGATCCGTCCGTTTCCCTGCTTCGCCATCCGGGGGCCGGCGGCGCGGCAGGCAAAGAAGACGCTGCTCAGGTTCGCCGCGAATACGTTGTCCCACTCGGCGTCGGAAGTCTCGGCCGTGGGCTTCGCGAGGAAGAGATCGGGGCAGTTCACGAGGATGTCCAGACGCCCCATGCGCTGGAACGCTTCGTCGACCGCTTCGTTCACCTGCGATGCGGATGTCGCATCTATCGACCGCGCGGCCGCCCCGCCGAGGAGTCGGGCGGTCTCTGCCGCGGCGTCGCTGTCGGCCGCGTCCTTTCGCGTCGACGTGACGGCGACTTCCGCGCCCGTCTCTTTCAGCGCCAGGGCGATGGCGCGTCCGACGGCAGACCCCGCGCCTATGACCAGCGCTTTCTTTCCGTTCAGATCGAATCCTTCAACCGGCATGTTTCTCCTCCAGGCGTGCTGGGCGCAATCATAGCATAAGGCCCATTTCGGGCCAATCGTGATGCGACGATGGGAAGCGACTACCCGTTGCCCGGAACGGACGCGATCAGACTTCGCGGTACTCGCCCTCGACGGTCCCTTCTTCCGGCGGCGCCTGGCCCTCGCCCTCGCCGCCCGGCGGAGGCTGCTGGCCGCCGTCCTGCCCGTACGCCGCCGCGCCGATCTTTTGCATCGACTCCGACAGCTCGTTCATGGCGCTGCGTATCTGCTCGACCGTGCCGGAAGGCAGGACCTGGCGCAAGGCCGCGATCTTTGCTTCGACTTCGCTCTTGATCTCCGCCGGGATGCGCTCTCCCTGGTCCCGCAGCAGCTTCTCGGCGTTGTAGGCCATGCTGTCCGCCGTATTTCGCGTCTCGATCTCCTCGCGGCGGCGGCGGTCGTCTTCGGCGTGCGACTCCGCCTCGCGCTGGAGCTTCTCGACCTCCTCTTTGCTGAGGCCGGAGCCGGCGGTAATCGTTATCTTCTGCTCGCGACCGGTCGCCTTGTCGCGCGCCGAAACGTTGAGGATGCCGTTGGCATCGATGTCGAACGTCACCTCGATCTGCGGGACACCGCGCGGCGCCGGCAGGATCCCGTCGAGCATGAACCGCCCCAGCGACTTGTTGTCGGCCGCCAGCGCGCGCTCGCCCTGAAGGACGTGGATCTCCACGCTGGGCTGGTTATCGGCGGCGGTGCTAAACGTCTGTCCCTTGCTGGTCGGGATCGTCGTGTTGCGCGGGATGAGGGGTGTCATCACGCCGCCCAACGTTTCGATGCCGAGCGTAAGCGGCGTCACGTCGAGCAGCAGGACGTCGTGGACCTCGCCCTTGAGCACGCCGGCCTGGATCGCCGCGCCGACGGCGACGACCTCGTCCGGGTTGACGCCCTTATGCGCCTCCTTGCCGAAGAGCTGCCGCACCGTCTCCTGCACCATCGGCATGCGCGTCTGCCCGCCGACAAGGACGACCTCGTCGACCTGCGATGCTGTGATGCCGGCATCCGACAGCGCCTGCTTGCACGGCCCGAGCGTGCTCTCCACCAGTTCGCCGACAAGCTGCTCCAGCTTGGCGCGCGTGAGCATGATGTTCATGTGCTTGGGGCCGGAAGCATCGGCAGTGATGAACGGCAGGTTGATGTCCGTCTGGAGGACGGAGGAGAGCTCCACCTTCGCCTTCTCAGCGGCCTCCTTCAGGCGTTGCAGCGCCATACGGTCCTGCTTAAGGTCGATCCCCTGGTCGCGGCGGAACTCGTCGCAGAGCCAGTCGATGACGCGCTGGTCGAAGTCGTCGCCGCCGAGATGCGTGTTGCCGCTGGTCGATTTGACCTGGAACGTCCCTTCGCCGATCTCCAGGATCGAGATGTCGAAGGTGCCGCCGCCGAGGTCGTAGACCGCGATCGTCTCCTCCGCCTTCTTGTCGAGCCCGTAGGCGAGCGAAGCGGCGGTCGGCTCGTTGATGATGCGCAGCACCTCCATGCCAGCGATCTTGCCGGCGTCCTTCGTCGCCTGGCGCTGGCTGTCGTTGAAGTACGCCGGCACCGTGATGACCGCCTCGGTGACCGGCTCGCCGAGGTAGGCCTCCGCGTCGGTCTTCAGCTTCTGGAGGATCATGGCGGAGATCTCCGCCGGCGAGTAGTCGCGGCCGCCCATCATGACGTGGGCGTCGTTGTTCGGGCCCTGCGCGATCTTGTAGGCGAGCAGCGTCTTGTCGCGTTCGACCTCCGAGTCGTCGAACTTGCGGCCCATGAGGCGTTTGATGGAATAGATTGTGTTGTCGGGGTTGGTGATGGCCTGGCGCTTTGCCACCGTGCCGACGAGCCGTTCTCCCGACTTGCTGACGGCGACGACTGACGGCGTGGTGCGCCCGCCCTCGCTGTTCGGGATGACGGTTGGCTCGCCCGCCTCGATGACGGCGACGCAACTATTGGTGGTTCCCAGGTCTATTCCGATTACTTTGGCCATGGTGGCTCCCTCCGGTCTGGAGATATGTCTAAGCTAATGATACCGCTCATCGGCCATGATACGATCAGCGCCATGGCCCCATGCAACGCTTGATCTTCCCACCCGTCCCGCCCAGGGAGGATCTTCTGCAGACTTCCCCAGGCCCCTGCCTCGGACCGCCCGAACGGAGTCTTAACCCTCTTGTCCTTCAGCCGCTTGCTCCTGCTTCCCGCGGCCAACGACGACCATCGCCGGGCGCAGCACGCGGTCGCCGAGCATGTACCCCTTCTGCACCTCGGCGACGACCTTCCCGTCCTCGCCTTCGCCGAACATCGTCGCCTCGTGATAGCGCGGGTCGAAGTCCTGGCCTTCCGTCTGGATCTCCTTGACGCCGCTCGCCTCCAGCATGGCGCGGAACTTGCGATAGATCAGGCCGATACCGTCCACCCACGTCAGGCCGGCGAGGTGCGCGTCGACGCTCCGAAGGGCGCGCTCCAGGTCGTCGACGATAGGCAGCAGGTTGATGATGAGCGACGCGTTGGCGAATAGCGCCAGCTCCTGACGCTCCTGCTCCGTGCGGCGCTTGTAGTTCTGGAAGTCGGCGGCGGCGCGTTGCCAGCTTGCCAGGCAGCTTTCTGCCTTTTTCTTCTCTTCCTCGAGCTGCGCCCTCAGCGTCGCCACGTCCTCCGGCGGCGCGGATGCAGTATGCTCGCCGTGATGCTTGCCGCCCGTGGAGCTGCGCTTGTCGACGTGAGACGGATGCTGGTTGTCTTGCTCGTGCTCGGACATCCTTGCCCCCGCGCCTTTGGGCCGGCGCTAGCCTTGAGCGACGAGGTCGCCCATCAGGAGTGAAAGGTATCGAACGGTAGGAATGACGCGCGAATAGGCCATCCGCGTCGGGCCCAGGACGGCCAGCGCGCCGACAGCCCTGCCCGGCACGCCGTAGCGCGTCAGGACGACGCTGCAGCGCCGCATGACGTCCTCCCGATTCTCCTCGCCGATGACCACGGTCACATCTTCGTCGGAAAGGTTGTCGAACGGTATCGCCCGCAGCAGGTTGCCTTCTTCGAGCACACACACGAGGTCGATGACGTCCTCCGTCTGCGAGAACTCCGGCTGGCTGAGGACGTTTCGCAGCCCTTCCAGGTAAGGTCGATCGTACAGAGCCAGGTCCTCTTCGTCCATCCGGGGCGAGCGGGGCGCCGTCGCGACCGCGGCGTTGCGAACGCTCTCCGCCAGCACCGTCGCCGCGATCCGCGCCCGCTCCGCCAGCAGCTCGGCGCGACCGGAAGCTGCCCTTGCCGCCGTCCGCAATCGCTGCTGGATCGACCGCTTCTCATACCAGGGCAGGTCTTCTTCTTCCATAAGGCTTTCGACATAGAAACGATAGCCCCTATCGGAGGGTATGCGGCCGGCGGACGTGTGCGGGTGCGTGATGTAGCCTTCCTCTTCCAGCCTTGCCATCTCGCTGCGGACGGTGGCCGGAGAGATGGGCAGCGCGTACTTGCGGACGATGGTCTCGGAACCTACCGGCAGAGCGGTGCTTACGTATTCACTTACGATGTGGCCCAGAATGCGGGCCTGTCTTTCCACCAACACTGCCGGGCTGCTTTCAAGCAATCTGCCAGATTACGGGGTAATCGTAGTCGAACCGAGGCTCCCTCCTCCTCCAACTGGCCTCCCGCCACGAGTTTAGTTAACCATCGG
>JBEKXP010000055.1:0-11873 GCA_049511815.1 Dehalococcoidia bacterium | reverse complement strand
GTCGACCTGGGCGATGATGGCCTCGGTGGTGGCTCCGAACGGGTTCACCCAGGGGCGCTTGTCCGGGTCGAACACCTCCGGCAGGTCCATGAAGCAGCAGGTGGCGTGGATGCAGAGGTCCGGCCTCCAGATAATCGTCACTTCGCCGTTGCTGTACTCGCGGACGATCTCGCTATAGCGGGGCTCGCGCTTCTCTTCTTCGGTAGGCATCTCGATTCAAGTGTAGAGGGCGATAGCCTCAAGCGTCAATCAGGAGAGCGGCTGGACGGTAACGTCGATGACGCCGCTGCTGAGGGGCGCCAACAGGGCGAAGGCGCCGCGCGAGAGGTCGACGGCCTGGCTGAAGCTGCCGTGATCGCGGACGCGGACGCGGATGCAGCGCTCATCGTGGCAGACG
Organism: Dehalococcoidia bacterium; assembly: GCA_049511815.1. Lineage (GTDB taxonomy): Bacteria > Chloroflexota > Dehalococcoidia > DSTF01 > JALHUB01 > JALHUB01. The sequence continues at coordinate 11,476 of JBEKXP010000055.1, read as the reverse complement.
AGAAGCGAGGCGCCGAGCGGCCAGTCGTTGGCGGCGACGATTGTCGGGTCGTCGGGGTTGAAGAGCGAACCGTCGGCCATGGTGTCGTCGGAGTCGTAGCCGTCGGAGCCGCCGTACCAGGTGGCGATGCCGCGGACGGCGCCGTCGGAGGTAGCCGGCGGCGGGTCGACGACGACGGGAGCGGGCGCGGGAGACGGTCGAGGCGCGGGAGTCGGCACGGCGGTGGGAGTCGGAACCGGCGTCGGGACCGGCGTCGGACGGGCGATCTCGGCGGCGAGGACTTCGGCGACGGCGACGTCGCGGGTGTGGGAGGCACCGGCGGCGGCTTCCGATACCATGGCGCGGGCGTCGATGGCAGGCAGCTTCGTCGCGGTCGCCAGGGCCCGGACGGGCAAGCAGTCGCGGCAGAGGACGGCGGCGAAGGCGGCGAGCAGGCAAGCCGCAAGCGGCAGGAAGAGCCGTTTCGCGCGTGAGTGGGGTTCGGCAGGAGAGATGATGACCGGCTCCGCTTCCGAGGCCATGGCGCGGCTGTCGCAGGCAGGCGCGTTCGCCGCGGTCGACAGGGCGTCGAGGCAGAGGGCGGCGACGAGGGCGGCGAGCAGGTAGACGACAAGAAGAAACGGGGAGAGGCGTTTCGGGCGTAAGCGGGGTTCGGCGGAAGAGGGGCTGGCCGGCGCCACTCTGGGTGTGGCGACCGGCTGGTGGGCCCCGATCGTTATGGCGTGTCGAGCGGGCCGTGCTGGTTGGGCGGAGGCGTCTTGCCCGCGGAGAACCGTATCTCCACGCTGCTTCGCGCCTCCCGATCCCGGCGAAGCACTCACAAGCGGGCATTATCCGAGACCGGGCGTCGCTGGAGGAATCAGGAAAACACCGACTTATGCCCGGAAACTCCCTTAGCGATCGTCGTCGCAGATTCCGGGGAGGGATGACGACGGGCGTCGGAGGCGAAGCTGGGGCGTCGGCATCGTGGCGGTTGACGGGCGGCGGCAGCGGCTGGTACATTGGCGTTAACAACCACATAGGGGGCCGACAGGGGGTCTCGCCTGAGGCGGGGCCATCTCGGGGGAAGCCGGTGAGAGTCCGGCGCTGTCGCGCAACTGTAAGTCGGCGTTGACCGACGAGCCAGGATACCCGCCCCTGTTCGATCCGAGTACCTTCGCTTGAAAGGGGGACGGATATCATGGGTGCTCCGACGTAGCGCAACCCGGTCGCCAGGCCGGGCCTTATTGTGCCTTCCACAACTTCCATTGGGACATAGCGAAAGGAATCCTCGTGTCTCGTCGAATCATTGCTTTATTGCTTGCGCTTGCTTGCGTTCTTGCCGGCGCGACGACGTCGCTGGGGGCAACGCCGCAGCGCGACGCGGCGACGCAGGCGCTGGACTACATCCAGACGCTCCAGAACGCGGACGGGGGCTTTCCGGAGAATGGGAGCGACTCGTCGGCGGGGGGGACGCTGGACGCGATGCTGGCGTTCGCGGCCGCGGGCGTCGACGCGGGCGGCGTCGTGAAGGGCGGACATTCGCCGCTGGACTACCTGGCGACGCAGGCAGGCGCCTACGCCGCATCAGCGGACCACGCGGCGAAGCTGGTCATTGTGCTGAAGGCGGTATCTCAGGACCCGCACGACTTCGCGGGGGCGGACTACGTAGCGAAGATGGAGTCGTTCTACGACGGGTCGACGCACGTCTACGGCGCGCAGGTCATCGACCAGGCGCTGTACCTGCTGGCGCGGAAGAGCCTCGGGCTGGCGCCGCCTTCGGGAGCGGTGGGCGTCCTCGAATCGAAGCAGCAGGCGGGCGGTTGCTGGGAGTACAGCGACGGCTTCGGCTGCGATACGAACAGCACGGCGATGGTAGTTCAAGCGCTGCTGGCCGCCGGCGTGTCGAAGTCCAACGGCGCCGTGCAGGCGGCGATTGCGTACTTCAAGGCGTCGCAGAGCGGCGACGGCGGCTTCCCGTACGTGGCGCCCGGCGATTCGGATGCCGATTCGACGGCGTTCGTGCTGCAGGCGCTGGTCGCGGCGGGCGAGAACGTCGATGCCGGAGGGCCGTGGGAGAAGGCTGACCTCGGGCCGATGCAGGCGCTGCTGGCCTTCCGCGACACGGCGACGGGGGCGTTCATGTACGGCGGCGCTGACAACGCTTATGCCACGTATCAGGCGGTGCCGGCGCTGCTGCTGCAGCCGCTCCTCCTGCCGCCAAAGGCCGCGACGGCGCGTCCAACGCACACGCCGGTCGCGACGAAGACGAGGACGCCGGAAGCGACGTCGACGGCAGCCCCCACGGTGGCTTCAACGCCCTCGCCGGGGCCGACGGCGGTCTCGGCGGTGTTGCCGGCGGCAGTCGCTCCACCAGCGACGGTCGCGCCAGCGGATGCGCCGAAAGCGCTGGCCTCGGCGGGGCAGGGGTCGGACGCTGAATCACCGGCAGGGGCGATGGCGCTCTTGTTCGTCGGTATCGCGTGCGTGGGGAGCGCGGCGGCGATGGGCTTCGTGCGGAGGCGGTAGGTGGCGCGCAGCGAGGCGGCATCGAGCGCAACACGAGGCGTCACGCGGGCCCGGACGGGCAAGCAGTCGAGGGCGAGGGCGGCGCCTCTACAGGCCGAGGCGTGGTCGGCGTGGCTGCTGGCGGCGTCGGTCGGCGTTTTCCTCACGGCGAACCCGCTCTACCTGGCGACCGCCTGCCTGGTCGGGTTGGTCGTCTACGCGTCGCTACCGGCGCGACGGCGGCGCGGCGCGTACGGCTTCATCGTAAAGATAGGGCTCTTCTTCGCAGTGCTGAGCGTGCCGTTCAACGTGCTGACCGGCAGCAGCGGCGCCACGACGCTGGTCGAGCTGCCGCGGCTGACGTTCCCGACCTGGCTCGGCGGCGTGACTTTCGGCGGGGACGCGACGCTGGAGGCGCTGCTGTACGCATCGAGCCGGGCGCTGCGACTCGTCGCGCTGCTGCTGTTCGCGACGGCGTTCAACGTCGGCGTGGACCACTATCGGCTGCTGCGACTGGTGCCGCGGGCGCTCCGGCAGCTAGGCGTCATCGTTACGGTCGCGGTGCTGCTGCTGCCGCAGGCTTTCGCGCAGGCGCGGGCGGTCGCCGAAGCGCAGCGCCTTCGCGGACGGCGGCTGCGGGGCCTGCGGGACGCCGGAGCGTTCGTCGTTCCGGTGCTGGCCGGCGCGCTGGAGCGGTCGATCCAGAGGGCGGAATCGCTGGACGCGCGGGGGTTCGGCGGCGGGCCTGCCAAGATTGGTCGGACGGTGCGGCTGCCGGCGACCGTTTCCGTGGCGCTGCTGGCCGGCGGCGTGAGCGCCTACGCCTACGACCGGCATTTCGCGCTGGCGGCGTTCGTCGCGGTGGCCGCGAGCGCCCTAGCGGCGATGCTGGCGCTGAAGGCGCGCGGCCGCGGCGTTGAGGCGACGCGCTACTCGCACGAGCGTCTGGAAACGCCGTCGGCGCTGGTTGCGGGCCTTGCGGTGCTGTCGATCCTGCTGCTGGCGGCGCTGCGCGTCCTCGGAGCCGGCGACATCGACTACTTCCCCTACCCAGCGGCGTCACTGCCCGAGTTCAGCCCGGCCGTCGTACTTGCCTTGCTGCTTCTGCTGGCGCCGGCCTTTTGCGCGGGGGCGCGGTCGGGAGATGGGAGCGGGGGACGCGATGATTGAGGTAATCAGCCTGTCTTTCGCCTACCCGCACGCGCCGCGACCGGTGCTGAACGACCTGTCACTGTCGATTGCGGATGGCGAGGCGGTGCTGGTCGTCGGGCCGCCGGGAGGCGGAAAATCGACGTTTTTGCGCTGTTTGAACGGTCTTGTGCCCCACTTCCACGGCGGTCGATTCGCCGGACGGGTCGTCGTCGACGGGATTGACACGCTGTCGCGCCAGCCGCGCGACCTGGCGGCGAGCGTCGGGATGGTGTTCCAGGACCCGGAGAGCCAGTTCGTTGCCGACGTGGTGGAGGACGAGCTGGCGTTTGGGATGGAGAACCTGGGCGTGCCGCGGCTGACGATGCGAAAGCGGGTGGAGGAGGCGCTGGACGTGCTTGGCATAAGCCACCTGCGGCGCCGGCGGCTGGACACGCTCTCCGGCGGCGAGCTGCAGCGGGTGGCCATCGGCGCGGTGCTGACGATGCAGCCGAAGACGCTCCTTCTAGACGAGCCGACGTCGCAACTCGACCCGCAGGCGGCGGAAGAGGTGCTGACGACCGTGCAGCGTCTCAACAGCGACCTGGGGCTCACCGTCATCATCGCGGAGCACCGGCTGGAGCGCGTGGTCCAGTACGTCGACCGCGTGCTCTATTTGCCGGGCGACGGGTCCGTGGCGTCGTACCCCGTGCGGGAGGCGATGGCGCTGCTGCCGCTGGCGCCGCCGGTGGCGCGACTGGGTCGGGCGCTGGGCTGGCAGCCGCTGCCGCTCTCGGTGCGGGAGGGGAAGCGCTTCGTCGGAGAGCAGCGGCGGGACGGCGCGTTCGCGGAGGAAGCGGCCGTCGCCGTGGATGGCGGCGGACTGCGGGTCGAGGGCTTGTGCGCATCGTATGGCAACGGCGACGCGCTGGCGGATGTCTCGCTGGAGGTCGCGGCGGGCGAGATCGTCGCGTTGATGGGGCGGAACGGCGCTGGCAAGACGACACTGCTGCGGTCGCTGGTCGGGCTGATGGCGCCGCGGAAGGGGTTACTTCAAGTGCTGGGCCGCGACGCGGGCAAGAGCAGCACGGAGGAGATTTGCCGCCAGGTCGCGTTCGTGCCGCAGGACCCGACGTCGATCCTTTTCCGCGACAGCGTCGAGGCGGAGGTGGCGGACACGCTGCGCGGGACCGGCCGGCAGGGAACGGTGGACGAGGCGATGACGGAATGGCGGCTGGAGTCGCTGCGAGGGGCGCACCCGCGCGACCTGAGCGCCGGCGAAAGACAGCGGGCGGCGCTGGCGGCGATGCTGGCGGGCAACCCTCAAGTCATCCTGCTGGACGAGCCGACGCGCGGCATGGACTACGAGACGAAGGAGCTGCTGATCGCGAACCTGCGGCGTCGCTGCCGGGAGGGGTGCGCCGTGCTGCTGGCGAGCCACGATGTCGAGCTGGTGGCGGGCTGCGCGCAGCGCGTCGTGCTGCTAGCGGAGGGGCGGGTGGCGGCGAGCGGCGGCGTGCGGGACGTGCTGACGGAGTCGGTGACGTTCAGCACACAGGTGAACAAGCTGTTCGGCGGGCGGTACCTGACCGTCGAGGACGTGCTCAAGGAGGAGCGACCGTGAGGGGATGGGGGCTCGTCGTCGCGGGTTGCGCGCTGGTCCTGGCGTGTCTGGCGCCGTTGAAGGCGAGCGCAGACGGGCCGAACCGGGCGGGCGTCGTCGTCAGCTTTGGCGACGGGCGCAGCGAGAGCGTGTGCGTCGAGTTCACGGAGCCGGAGATAAGCGGCGCCGAGCTGCTGAGTCGCGCCGGCTTCTCGGTCGTCGAGTCCGCCAGCTGGGGAGGCGGTGCCACCTGCATGATCGACGGTGTTGGCTGCCCGAATCCGAGCGACTGCTGGTGCCAGTGCCAAGGTGGGAGCTGCCGATACTGGGCGTACTACACGCTCGCAGACGGCGGCTGGCGGTACTCCGCCGTAGGGTCGTCGCTGCGGAAGGTGCACGACGGCGACGTCGACGGCTGGGCATGGGGTGCCGGCGGCATCGGGACGGGCACGGAGCCGGCGGCGAGCAGCTTCGACGCGATCTGTCCGCCGCTTGTGCCGACGCCTTCTTCGACAGCGACATCCGTTTCCAGCGTTGAGGGCGTCGCTATCGGACCGAACGCGACGGTGGCGCCTCCGGCGCAGGCAACGATTCTGATCGCTCCGGCGACGATTATCTCGACGGCCGCGGCGAGCCCTTCGCCGTCGCCGACGCCGACGGTTGCGCCGGCGAGCAGCGGTGGCTTCGGGAGCAGGCCCACGTGGCAGATAGCGCTCTTCGCGGCCGTGTTCTCGGCGCTGGCCATGACGTCGCTGGTCTTCTTCAGGGGACGATTCCATGGCTAGGGCGGACGCGCTTTCGAGGACATTCGATACGCGAGCAAAGCGACGAGGCGGGGCGTCGCTCGGTGTGTGGTCGGGGATGACGCTGGCGGTGATCAGCGCTGTGGGGCTGGTCGCCTTCCTGTACCCGTTGTTCCTGTCGGGCGGCGCGAGGTCGTCGAGCATGGGGCAGCCGCACACGTCGGACGCGCCGCTGTTGTTCGGGCTGGTGCTGGCGCTGACGCTCCTGCTCTTCGTGCTGGAGCTGGGCAGCCAGGGGATGAACGCGAAGGCGGCGTCGGCGCTGGCGACGCTGATGATGCTGGCGGCGGTGCTGCGGATCCCGACGCTGCCGGCCGGCGCGACGGCGTTCTTCTTCGCCGTGATCCTGGGCGGGTACGTGTTCGGGGCGCGCTTCGGGTTCCTGCTGGGCGCGGGCGCGATGTTCGTCTCGACGTTCGCGATCGGGGGTTTCGGGCCGTGGCTGCCGTTCCAGGTGTTCTGCGCCGGCTGGGTGGGAATGACCGCCGGCTGGCTTGGGGTGTTCCGCGGCGCGCTGGGGCGGCACCGCTGGCTGGAGCTGGGCTGCCTGTGCGCGTTCGGGGTCGGCTGGGGGTTCCTGTTCGGCGCGGCGATGAACCTGTGGTTCTGGCCGTTCATGGCTTCGGGCGAGAGCATCTCCTGGCAGCCGGGATTAGGCCTGAGCGAAACGCTGCGGCACTACTGGTCGTTCTACCTGCTGACGTCGGCGGGGTGGGACGTCTGGCGGGCGCTGGCGAACGTGGTGCTCATCGTCGCGGTCGGGCGGCCGGTGCTGGACGTGCTGGCGCGCTTCCGCGACCGCTTTCAGATTGAGTTGGGCTAGCCGGAAACCGGGAAAGTCATGCTTTCGGCGAAGGCCTGGCGGAAGTCCTCGCGACTGACGAGCTCCACATGGCGCATCCGTTTCGCTAGCCGGTGCGCCTCGCGCATGCGGTCGGGGTAGACGAGCGCCAGCTTGGCGCCGAGACCGGCTGTGTTGCCGGCGGCGTGAATCTGGCCGCGCACGCCCTCGGGCACGATGCCGAGCGTCAGGATGCTTTCGGCGCGCAGGGAGCTGCCGAACCCACCGGCGACGAAGACGGCGTCGATTGCCTCCGGCTCCAGAGCCGATTCGCGCAGGAGGAGGTCGATGGTGGCGCGGACGGCGGCCTTCGCTAGCTGCACCTCGCGGATGTCCTGCTGGGTGATCGCGACGTCGCTGTCGCCTTCGACGAGAAGGAAGCGGCGCTCGCCGGCGTCTTCGCGCAGGCGATGGCGGAGGTCGTCGGGCAGCGTGTCGGGCGCTTTCGACGGCGCGAGGAAGCGGCCGGACGGCAGGATGAGGCCACGACGAAGCAGCAACGCGACAGCGTCGATCAGGCCGCTGCCGCAGAGGCCGGCGGGCGCGGCGCCGTCGATGGTTTCGAGCTGGAGGCGGCCGTCTTCGTCGTCGACGCGCTCGATTGCGCCCGGCAGGGCCGGCATGCCGCTGGCGATGTGGACGCCTTCGAAGGCGGGACCGGCGGCGCAGGAGGCGCCCGCGAGAATACGCCTGGAGGCGAGGACGACTTCGCCGTTGGTGCCGAGGTCGATGAAGAGCGAGAGGCCGGGCTGTCGCGCCAGGTCGAGGCCGAGGACGCCGGCAACGATGTCGGAGCCGACGTGGCCGCCGACGCCGGGCAGCACCTGGAGCTCGCAGGCGGCGAATCGCTTGAAGCCGATCTCGCGCGCGGCGAACGGCGGAAGCTGGGTGAAGACGGGCTCGTAGGGCGCGACGCCGAGGGGCCAGGGGTCGACGCCGCGGAGCAGGTGCATCATCGTCATGTTTCCCACCACCGTTATCATTGAGACGGCGTCGGGAGACACGCCCGCGCCGCGGCAAAGCGAGGCGAAGCTCTTCTCCAGGTGCGAGACGAGGCGTCGCTGGAGCTCCCGCAGCTCTTGCGGGCCGCGATGAGCGTAGGCGATGCGGGAGACGACGTCGGGACCGAAGGCGGACTGCGGGTTGGCAAAGGAGTCGACGCCGAGCTGGAGCGCTTTCGACAGGTCCATCAGATAGCAGACGACGGTCGTGGTGCCGACGTCGACGGCGATTCCATAGCCTGCGCGCCTCTTCCCTTCGATACGAGCGGCCGGCGCCGCGGCCTCCGTGAGGATGCGGATGCGGGCGCGGCGGGCGTGGGCGACCCGCTGGGGGATGGCGACGCGGCAATCGGCGGCAAGGAACGTCAGGCAGGCGAGGCGCCAGCCGGCGGCGAGATCGTCCGGAGAAAGAAGGGCGGCGTCTTCGACCGTGGGCGGGGGCGCGCCTTCGAGGAACCGAACGCGACATTCGCCGCAGGTGCCACGGCCGCCGCACTCGGAGTCGATGGCGATTCCGGCCGAGCGGAAGGCGTTGAGCAGGGAGGTGCCGATGGCGACCTGGACCTCGAGGTCGAGGCCGTCGATAGCGACGCGCAAGGGTTGCGGCTTTGCTTCTTCAGGCATTCCCGAGCAGCCGGCGGGCGAGGGTGACGGCGGCGCTGGCGTCGCGGCCATAGCCGTCGGCGCCGATGCTGTCGGCGAAGGCCTGGGTCACCGGCGCGCCACCGACCATTACCTTCAGCGACGGGTCGAGCTCTTTGAGGGCGTGGACCGTCTTCTCCATCGAGGGGAGCGTCGTGGTTAGCAGCGCGGAGAGGCCGACGATCCTGGCGCCGCTCTCGCGCACCGCCTCCATGAACTTTTCGGGCGCGACGTCGGCGCCCAGGTCGACTACCGCGAAGCCGTTGCCTTCGAGCATGATGCCGACCAGCTTCTTGCCGATATCGTGGAGGTCGCCCTGGACAGTGCCGATGACCGCCTTGCCGGCGGGCTCGTAGTCGCCCTCGGTGAGCTTTGGGCGCAGGAGGTCGAGGGCGGCGTACATGGCGCGAGCGGCGAGCAGGAGCTCCGGCACGAAGTACTCGTTCTTTTCGAAGAGCTCGCCGACCTGAGTCATGCCGGGGATGAGGGCATCGTTGAGGACCGTGTGCGCGGCCAGGCCGGCGTCGAGGGCCTGCTGCGTAAGAGCGGCAGTGCCCGGGGCGTCGCCATCGATGAGGCTGCGGGTGATGTCGGCGAGTTCCATTTCGTTCCCGGCCTGTCGCGTCGGAGGATGGCGGAGAAGGCTGCGGCAGGCAATTCAGCCTACCTGATTGGTCGAACGGCGGTCAACCCTATCGCCGAGGCTGGAAAGCCCTGCCTGTCGGCAGGCAGGCTCGGCTACGGTGATGATTGAGATGCCTGGCTACCTGCGGCGGGTTTAAGAACTGCACCCCAGCCTGAAGGCTGGGGCATGAACGTCGAGGAACTCAACGCCGAGACTGGAAAGTCTGGGCTACGGTGATAATCGGGAGGCTCGGCCACCGGCGGGTTGAAGAACTGCACCCCAGCCTGAAGGCTGGGGCATGGATCGGCCAAGCCGCTTCCCGCCGAGGCTGGAAAACCTCCGCTACGTGTTCTTCAATCGGGCCGTTTGACGGGCGCGAGAGGCGGGCTTAGATTGGGATCGCAAGCGAGGAGGAAGGTCTTGCCGCTGGTGACCGGTTTCGAGGTTGAGCTGGAGCGAGAGGCCGCGCTAAGACTGCTGCGGCAGCGACCGGGCGTACCCAAGTCCGACGACGCCTGGCTTAAGGCGGTCGATGCGGCGCTGGCGGAGGGCAGACGGCTGGCGCGGCCGGCCATCGCCTACGAGGTCTTTCCGGTAACGGCGGTCGAGCCGACGCGACTGGTCATCGGCGACGGCGCGGCGCTGGAGAGCAGCGTCGTCGCGGCGCTGTTCGGCGCGGCGCGCGATCTGGTCCTGATGGTGTACACGGTCGGCCCGCTGCTGGAGGCGCGGATCGACGAGCTGGCGGCGCAACGGGAGTATCCGGTCGCATTCGCGCTCGACGCCGTCGGATCGGTGGCGCTGGGCAAGACGGGCGAGGCGGGCTACGCGCTAATCGAGGAGATGGCGGCGGCACGCGGCGTGAAGGCGAGCATACCGCTCAACCCCGGCACGAGTCACTGGCCGCTTTCGGGTCAGCGGTTGATCGCGGAGATGGTGGGAGCGCGGGAGATAGGCGTCGAGGCGCGGCAGTCGGGGGTGCTGCATCCGTTCAAGAGCATCGCGTTCGCCGTAGCGCTGGGAGAGGACGTGCTGACGCCGGCGGAGGGCTCGTCGTGCGACTACTGCGAGCGGCGGGACTTGTGCCTGTAGCTCGGGCATTTGAAGGTAGGCCCAACGGGCAGGCGTTCTCGATTCATCTTATTGTCAATTCTGGGCTCGTATGATAAACTACGGTCGATTGGTCAGATTTCCGCGTCTTCAGTCGCCGCGATGGGGCCTCCCGTTTCGCTCCGCACTCGATGACAAGGAAGCAAGTAATGAGGAGGTCGTCGAGTGCCTTACACCGACAAAGAGCTAACGTGCGTCGATTGCGGCGCAACATTCACGTTCTCGGCGGAGGACCAGGAGTACCACGCGAGCCGCGGCTTTACGAATGAGCCGAAGCGCTGCCCAACTTGCCGTTCGGCGCGGAAGGCCGAGCGCGGCGGGTCGCGCGGCGGCGAGAGTTTTGCCGGCGGTGGACGACGGCAGATGTTCCCGGCGGTCTGCGCCGAGTGCGGCCAGGCGACGGAAGTACCGTTCGAGCCGCGGGGAGACCGTCCGGTCTACTGTTTCGATTGCTTCTCGCGCCGCTCTCCGAGCAGGCCAGCGCGATTCTAAGAAGGGACCGCATTTGTTCGTAGAGCTCAGAGAAGGCGAAACTCAGGAACACTTGTTATCCCGTTTCCGGCAGACGATGCAGCGAAACGGGGTGCTAAGGGAGATCAAGAAGCGGCGCCACTTCATCTCGAAGTCTGAGATACGGCGTCTGGCGAAGGCCAAGGCGACGCGTCGGGCTCGGAAGAAGATAGCGAGAGCGACGACCAGGGTCTAACAGGCTTCCCTGCCGCTAGACTCCAGCCTCATGGATCAGGCCGAAATCCATTCTGACCGTCTATTCCTCGGATAGACGCGCCTAGGCAGCGTTTGTGTCCATCTGCCAGAGTGCGAACGCGTTTCCTTCGGGGTCCAGGCAGACTGCGAACCAGCCCATTTTCGGCACGGCCTGCTTGCCCATGACGACCCTCCCGCCCTGAGACGTCACCTTTTTCGAGAACTCTTCCACGGACTCGACGGCGAAATAGTCGAGGATCCCCTGCGACGGCATGGTCTTTCTCATCATCCCGCCGTTCGTGCCTTCTCCTTCGCCCGTGTCGATCAACCAGTAGTCCATGCCCTCCCCGCCCTCCATGGACGCCTTCTCGATCTTCCAGTCGAAGACGCCGCGGTAGAAGTTGGCGAGCTTCTCGACGTCGTCCGCCGCCAGCTCGAAGTGCACTATCGTCCGTTTCACAGTCTCACCTCCGTGTGCGTCTGATCAGTCTATCTTCCGAACGTCGAGAGCAGGCGGGAAGCTACAGACGG
>JBEKXP010000054.1:0-11911 GCA_049511815.1 Dehalococcoidia bacterium | reverse complement strand
TGATACAGCCACGCCGACGCCGACCGAGACGTCCACGCCTACACCGACTGAGACTTACACACCAACGCCGACGGAGACCTACACGCCGACACCGACCGAGACGTCCACGCCTACACCGACCGAGACCTACACGCCGACACCGACTGATACAGCCACGCCGACGCCGACCGAGACGTCCACGCCTACACCGACTGAGACCTACACACCAACGCCGACGGAGACCTACACGCCGACACCGACGGCGACCTTCACGCCGACATCAACCAAGACCTATACGCCAACAGCGACAGCCACCAGAACTCGCACGCCTACAGCTACGGCCACGCGCACGCCAACTCGAACGTTCACGCCCACGCGGACACCGACGCGCACGCGTACGGCGACACGAACGCCGACGCGGACACCGACACGAACGCGGACGCCTACACCGAGCGCCATCTGTGGGGACGTGACCGGTGATGGGCGGGTAACCGTCGCGGATTATACGGCCGAGTACCTCGCGATATTCCGCGGAAGTCACAGCCCGCGCTACGACGTGAACCATGACGGCAGAGTGAACTGGACGGACCTGTCAATCGTGGCTGCCCAGGTGGGGACACGTTGCCAGGCGTCTACTCGGTGAGGCAGCGGTAGGGAGTCGGCAGGCGGCCCGATGGCAGGCCCGACCACGGGAAAGCGCGAGCTACCCCGTCAGGCGGCGTTAGAACGTCGGCGGACGGCTCGGCAGTCTGTCGATGTCCCCCAGGATCTCGTAGCCGATGTCCTCGCACATCTGCCCCGGGTACTCGTGCCCCTCCCGGTCGACGGCCAGACGGAACGGCACGATCCTGTGGGGGCAAAGAATCTCATCCGTAATATCCTATCTCGCGGCTGCTCCAAGCCCTACTCGTCTCTGAGTTATAAATGAGTACCGTCGGGGGTACCCCTAATCTTCGTCGGCTTCTTCGTCTCGTGGCTCCTGCGTGAGATACCGTTGCGGTCGCGTGCACATGTGGGAGGGAGGGGGAGGATCAGCTCGAGATGGTTGGGGAAGCAGCCGGAGAGTAATGGCCTGGCGGTCCCTGCGCAGTCTCTCGAGACGCCATTCGAAGCCAGGTAAGCAGCTGGCATGCTTCGGCAAACTTGACGAGCAAGAAGCACATCAAATAGTCTCATTCAATGCTCTAGCGGCGGAGGCGAGAGATGCTCAAGACTTCGTTCACTGACCTGACCGGTTGTAGGGTTCCCCTCCAACAGGCGCCGATGGGGGGCGTGACGACGCCCCAGCTCGCGGTCGCCGTGGCCGAGACCGGTGGTGTGGGGATGCTGGCGGGTGTCGCGATTCCCGCGCCTGTGCTGGAGCAGATGCTCGACTGGATGCGCTCCCGCACAAAGGGTGTCTTCGGCGTCAACTTCCTTATGCACTTCCTCGATCGGGAGGCGCTGGCAATAGCGGCCAGGAAGTCCAACATAGTCGATTTCTTCTATGGCGATCCCGACGCCTCGCTCGTCGATATCGTGCACGAGGGCGGCGCACTGGCGGCATGGCAGGTGGGCTCGACGGCGGAGGCACTTGCGGCCGTTGAGGTCAGCTGCGACTTCGTCGTCGCGCAGGGCGCGGAAGCCGGTGGCCACGTGCGCGGTCAAGTAGGGCTGATGCCGCTCCTGGAAGATTTGCTGCCCGCAGTGGACATTCCAGTAGTCGCGACCGGCGGGATCGGCACGGGCCGGTCGATGGCGGCCGCTCTGGCGGCGGGGGCAGCGGCAGTGCGCGTCGGCACTCGGTTCCTAGTAGCCGACGAGACGGATGCTCATCCTGCATACGTTGACGCCATTATCAGGGCAGGGCCGGGGGCCACCGCTCTAACCGACCGGTTCTCGGTTATGTGGCCGGGCGCGCCGCACCGCGTGCTGCGCTCCTGTATCGAGGCTGCGGAGTCATTTCAGGGCGACGTTGTCGGCGAGATGGCAGTGGGCGAGCAGCGCGTGCCGTTGCCACGCTTCGCCGTGCCAGCGCCGAGTAGTAGCACAACCGGCGAAATAGAGGCTATGGCGCTGTACGCCGGTGAAGGGGTAGGCGCAGTCAGACGGCGACAGCCGGCGGCCGAGATTCTGAAGGAGATAGCCGAGGAGGCTGAGTCGCTGCTCGATCATTGGCGCTAGCGCGTACAAACTTCACGACCTCTTCATTCCCGGCGTCAATTCTTCACACTGATTTCACCTTCTCTCCGGAGACTTATGTCGACGGGCTACGTTTGTTCCTCACGTCTGAAAGGAGAGAAAGGTGAGCAAGAGCATTCCTGCCTTCGTCGCGCTCGGGCAGAACAGCCACAATCCGGCCCTGGTCCTAGTCACCGCGAGATCCCCCTGCGAGAGATGATGAACACGATTCCGGCGCCGGCGTTTCAGATGCTGATGCAGCGCTGTCGGAGGCGATTTCGGAATCTGACTGGGTAGAGATAAGACATCGGCTGCCGGAAGCCGCATAGAATAGACTTTGACTGTTGGAGCGGTCGAAAAGGAGGTCAGCGATGCCGGAAGGGAAGATATCAACATATCTTCGCACCCATCGGCTGCGCGGGAAGACGCTCTCATTCTTGCTCGCCGCGGAAGACGACGAGCTGCGAGAGCGGGCGGAGTCTGCCAAGACCGGTCGTGCGGCGAAGACGCTGGTCAAGGAGGGCCCCTTGCGCATCACGCTAGTGGCTCTCAAGCAAGGGACGACTCTCCAGTCTCATCATGTGGCAGGGCCTGTCAGTCTGGTAACAATCCGGGGCTTGCTGAGAGTCTCCACCGCCGCGGGCGACATCGATATCCCGAAGGACGGTCTTATCGCCCTTGACGCCGGTGTCGGTCATTCAGTGACGGCCCTGGACGACTGCGCGGTCCTCATCACCCTTGCCATGAAGTGATCTGGGCTGCAAGCTGAGAGGCATAGTTCGCGTCTTCTCCACGCGATTTCCCGCGACACTCATGATTCCTGCACAAATCTCGAATATCGTGACTCCAACAGGAAAAGTAATGCCCGCTCCCTCTGCTAATCGAGGAGAAGCTGGAAGACCGTATTATACCGGGACTGAAGGAAGCAGAGGAGGTTCGCAGAACGGCGTCCCGTGGCGAGAGCGGAAGTTGCGCCGCGTCGAAAATAGCGGGCGGAAGGAAGGATATCATGGCTATTCGAATTCGCCGCGCCTACGATCCGCCGCTGCCGGAGGACGGCCGCAGAGTGCTGGTCGAGCGCTTGTGGCCTCGGGGCATCAAGAAGGAAAACCTGCACATAAGCGCCTGGCTGAGGGAGCTTGCGCCCAGCAACGAGCTCCGGCGCTGGTTCGGCCACGATGCGGCGCGCTGGGAGGAGTTCCAGCGGCGCTACCGTGAAGTTGCGTCGGGCGGCCTGATGGGCCAGCTCGTCGATCAACTGCTGCTGGCGATCACCCCGCAGCTCTTGCGCGTCAAATCACGGCGTCAAAACGTCAATCTGAGCACCGGACTCGCAGGCGTTCGCGACACCTCTTTGAGACTAGTCCGGTGCTCTTCCTTTGGGCCCACCCGCACTAGGCCGCCACATGGCCGCAGCGCAAGAGCAAAGCCAGATGGGAAAGAAACGATCTCGCCATCGTGCCACTCCGGGTCGTCCTCCAGTAAGACGCGCATGCTCTGATAGCGAGCCTCCTGTTTGACGCTACCGGCGTTGCTTGCTCGCGCGCTGGCCGTCCTTGCCTGCGCGGGCAGTTCTCTCTGGCGGCGGTCGAGGTGCTGCGGCGCCATTTGGGTGGTCACACCGTTCGTCTTGTAGCTACGCAGATCTGACATGTAGGGAAACCGTAAGGAAAACGGAAGCAAAGCGTCCGGCTTCGCGATTCCTGCCCCTGTAGATTGACGCCGACGAGATCAGCCGAGGGAGTCGCCATGAACAGCAGTCGAGACGCTGATCACCACAAATCTCGCCGCCGGTTAATCCATCGTTGTGGTATCATCGGCGAGAAAATGCGGGAGAGCGGTCCCGGCTAAGAGTGTGGCGACGTCCCCGGCAGAAGCTGATCGACCAGTCAGAAGTGGAGGACGGACATGAGGTCGAAATACTCTATCTTCATCCGGAAGAGGTTGCTGGGCTCCAGGCGTCGGATCGCGGCGCTGATCGCTGTTGTCGCCATCATCCTCATCGCGGCCGGGGGCGGCAGCGCCGCGTTCGTAATCCTCGGCGGTGGCGGTTCGGTCGCCCCGGCGACGGCTACTCCCTCCGGCGATTGGCAGCCGGTACAACTGGCGTCAGAGTCCTCGAAGGCCGCGTTCGACATGACGGCCGAGAAGTCCGACGGCATCGGCGTCGATCCCGGGAGCCAGTTCATACTCACCAGCGACGAGGATGTCGACAGCGACTTCGTTCGCTCGCGCCTGCAAGTCGACCCCGCCATCGAGCTCACCGTCGAGAAGGTGGACAGCCGCCGCTTCGAAATCGTTCCGTCGGAGCCGCTTCAGCAGGGGCAGATGTACCACTTCTCGCTCGTCGAGACGAACAGCCCGCCTCACGTTCTTGGCTCCTGGGCCTTCGAGACCAAGAGCCCCATCCGCGTCGTGCAAACGCTGCCCGCCGATCAGAGCACGAATGTGCCCCTGAACACGGGCATCGAGCTCACCTTCAGCTATGATGGCGTCCAGGACGTCGACAAGCACTTCCAGATCGACCCGCCGGTAGAGGGAAGGTTCGAGGTGCACAAGCGGGTCGTCGTCTTCGTTCCGCAGGCGCTGAGCACCGCCACCCTGTACACCGTCACCGTCCGGGCCGGCGTGGGCGTGAGCGGCACCGACGACGTCATGGCGAATGACTTCGTCTTCCAGTTCGAGACGGGCGATACGGAACGCACCGGCAGCGTGGCCCGGCCGGACGTGCTCAACTTTACCCGCAAGTTGGCGGAGGCAGGGACATCGGAGGCGCCGGTGCTGGCCGTCTCCACCACCCAGAATAAGGGCCTGACGGTTCCGATAACAGTTTACCGCTACGCCGACGTACAGACCTTCCTCGCCGCCGTCGAAAAGTACCAGGCCATCCCGTCATGGGCCAGCGTGACCCGCAACGCCTTCCTCGCCAGCACGGACGGTCTCGACGCCGTAGCTTCGTTCGATACGACACTCCAGCGCCAGACCGACTACGGCGATGCCTTCCTCACCTTCCCGGACGCGCTGCCGGAGGGCTTCTACCTCGTCGAGGCGCAGTTCGAAGGTCACGCCGTCCAGTCCTGGCTGCAGGTCACCGACGTCGCGAGCTATGTCTCCGTGAGCCGCGACAAGACGCTGATCTGGGTGAACGACCTGGCGACGAAAGCCCCCCTCGCCGGCGCGAAGCTCGAGCTGCTGGGAACAGACGTCGCAACCGTAAGCGACGACCAGGGCACCGCTTTCATCGATACCCCGTCGCAACTGCTGCAAAACAAGTCTTCCAGCTACGGGTACAACTATACGCAGACTTCAGGCAACATCCTGGTCACCGCCGCGGACGGACGCAGCGCCATTGTGCCCTTGAGCGATATGCTCAGTGGCTACAACGAGTACGGCTATCGCACCTACGGCTACTCCAACGCCGGCGACGACTACTGGCTTCACATCTCCACGGACCGCCCGCTGTACCAGCCCACCGACACCATCCGCTTCTGGGGAGTGGCTCTCCCTCGCGAGAACCCGCCATCTTCGGAGACACTGACGATCGAGCTGACCGGCTCATCCTACGTCGATTACTACTACCAGCCGGTCAGCATCGCCGAAACGCAGGTCAACATTTCCGCCCTGGGCACCTTCAGCGGCGAGCTCTCCTTCGCGGGCCTTTCGCCCGGCTACTACGACCTGAACATCAAGGCGAACGACCAGGTCATCGACTCCATGTCCGTTGACATCGAGACGTACACGAAGCCCGCCTACAAGATCGATGTCGTTCCCAGCAAACAGGCCGTGTTCGACGGCGACCAGGTGGACTTCGACGTCACCGCCAGCTTCTTCGATGGAAGCCCGGTGCCCCAGCTCCAGCTCCAGTATCAGGGGGCGGCCTCGGGTCAGCTAACTACGGACGACCAGGGCAAGGCGACGGCCACCATCACGGCTCACTGCGAGAGCACGGGCTGGGCAAGCACGAGCTACTTCAGCGTTACGCCCGTGCTTGCCGAGGAGGGCGAGATCACGGGAGAATCGTGGGTCTCCGTCTACCCGGCCAGCCTGGCGATCTCCGCCACATCCGACCTGGAAGCGGACCAGGGCGTCGTCAAGGGAACGGTGCACAAGGTCGACCTGTCTCGTATGAACGCCGGCACGGCAAAAGACTACCAGGACTACCTCGGCGACCCGGCGGGCGGCGTCACCGTCTCCGAGCAGGTGACGGAGGAGTCATGGAACAAGACCGAGGTCGGCGAGTACTACGACTTCGTTGCCAAGGTAACCCGCAAGCAGTACCAGTACGACGAAGTAGACACTCCTCTCGGCACCTTCAACACGACGACCAGTGCCGACGGGAGCTTCAACTTCGCCTTCCCCATCGACGAGGAGAAGTACTACCAGATCGCCCTCTCGGTAACCGACGGGAGCGGACGGACGAATACGTACCAGCTCTATATCTGGGGTCACGATAGTCTTTACAACGGAAACTCCGAAATGGTCTACATCGCGCCGCAGGGAGGCTCAGAGAACTACTACGGCGGTCGCGACCAGTACGCTCTCGGCGACGAGGCGGTGCTGGAGATGCGGCGCGGCGCCGAGGTCTTGCCGAACGGCGGCGATAACAGCTACCTCTTCTACCAGGCGCAGAACGGCCTCCGAAAGTACGCCGTCCAGTCCGACTCCACGTTCCGCCTGACCTTCGGCGAGGACAACATACCCAGCACCACCGTCCTCGGAGTCTGGTTCAACGGCCGCACCTACCAGGAAGTCCACTACGGCTACACGCTCGACTTCGACCAGACCGAACGGAAGCTGGACATCCAGGTTACGCCGGACAAGGAGCGTTACGAGCCCGGCGACACCGCCAACCTCGGCGTGCTGGTCGAGGACCAGGCGGGAAATCCTCAGGCAAACGCGGAGGTGAACCTGGCGGTCGTCGACGAGGCGATCTTCCAGATACAAGGACCCAACAACTACATCCCAGACATTCTTAGCGACCTGTACAGGCCGGTCGGTGACGGGATCGTCTACACCTACGCCTCGCACCAGTACCCCGTCGATGAGCAGCAGGCCGAGCGAGGCGGCGACGGCGGCGCTCGACGGGACTTCGCCGACGTTGCGTTCTTCGGCCAGGTGACGACGGGGCCGGACGGGCATGCCTCGGTCAGCTTCAAGCTGCCGGACAACCTCACGTCCTGGCGCGTCACTGCCCAGGGGATCACCGCGGACCTCAAGGCGGGTACGACTCTGCGGCAAATCCCGGTCGGCCTGCCCTTCTTCGTCGACGTGACGATGAACGACGAGTACCTGACCACGGACCAGCCGGAGATCAAGCTGCGGTCCTACGGTGTCGCCCTGCAGTCCGGGCAGGAGGTTACGTTCGAAGTGACGGCGCCCAGCCTGGGCCTGACGGAGCCGCTCCAGTCGACTGCGCCGGCCTTCCAGGCAACGCGCGTGTCGCTGCCCGCCCTGACGGAGGGCGACCACGAGCTGACCATTACCGCGACCGCCGGCGGAATGAGCGACAGCGTCGTGCGCACCATCCACGTTGTGCCGTCCAGGCTGGTGAAGGGAGAAGCGAACTACCACGAGCTGCAGGACGGGCTCAAGATCGAAGGCAGTTCGAGCGGCCCCACGCGCCTCATCTTCTCCGATCAGGAGCGCGGCCGCTACCTCTCGATTCTGCGCCAGCTAACCTGGGGCTACGGCGACCGCGTCGACCAGATGCTTGCCCGCGACGTGGCGGCGGGTCTGCTGAACACCTACTTCGATGAAGAGGAAGCGCCCGGCCAGGAGTTCGATGCTTCTCTCTACCAGACGAAAGACGGCGGCATCGCCCTCTTCCCCTACGCCGACGCGGACCTCACTCTCAGCGCCCGCGTGGCCGCCCTCGCGCCGGACCGTGTCGGCCGCAACGCCCTGACCGGTTACTTCCTGGCGATCGTCCAGGACCAGAGCGAGACGCGTGAGCGGCAAATTATCGCATTGTACGGCCTCGCGGCGCTCGGCGAACCCGTCCAGGTCTCTGTCAAGGACATGCTGGCAGAAAAGGATCTGAACTGGCGAGAGCGCCTGTACCTGGGCCTGGCCGCGCTGTCGCTGGGCGACGACACAACCGCCCGTACCGTGTACCAGGGCCTGCTGCAAGACTACGGCGAAAGCAGGCAGCCGTTTGCGCGGCTGCGCGTCGGAACGGACCAGGACGACATCCTGGAGGCCACGTCGCTGGCGGCGATCCTCGGCGCGGGCCTCGGCGACGACCTGGCGCCCGCGCTCTTCGGCTACACGACCGCCAACTACGCCACGGACATCCTCGTCGAGCTGGAGCAGATCAGCTACCTCCAGCAGGTCTTGCCGCACCTGTCGCCCGAGGCGGCATCTTTTGCCTACACGCTCGACGGCCAGCGCCACGAGGTCACCCTTGACCCGGGCCACACGTTCGCGCTGCAGGTGACGCCTGAGCAACTGAGAGGCCTTAAGGTGGAGCCTCTCAAAGGGCACGTTGGCGTGGCCGCTTCCTACACCGCCCCCCTCAACCCTGCCGACCTGACGCTGGACCCCGATATTAGCGTTAGCCGCCACTACGAAAGCGCAGCGCAGGAGGGGATTGTCGTCGAAGAGGGAAATCTCGTGCAGATCACGCTCGACTACAGTCTCGGCCCGCAGGCCCTCGACGGCTGCTATCAGGTGTCAGACCTGCTGCCGTCGGGGCTAAAGGCCGTGACTCGTACGAGTGCCTGGGACCTGCCTCCGGGGACCTCGTATCCCTACATGATCGAAGGCCAGCGAGTCAGCTTCTGCGTGACGAAGGACGTGCTTTACCACCCAATCGTCTACTACGCGCGCGTGGTCAGCGCCGGCAAGTATACGGCGGAACCGGCGACCATACAGTCGATGCAGAGCGCCCAGAGTATGAACCTGTCAAGTCCTGACAGCGTGGAGGTCCGTTGATGAGCGTCAGCCTGACTTGGCGACGGGCGGCGTTGGGCGTCCTGGCCGTGCTGGCGGCGGGGCTCGCCGCCAGCACGGGATCGGCTGCCGGCGGGCGCTCCCAGGTGCAGCAGCCGTCTTCGTCGATAGGCCAGCCATGCCTATTCTTTGACGAGGCGACATTCTTGAAGGCGGTCCGGGAAGCGGACGCTGTCCCCCAACCGAACGGGACGGTCTATGGCGGCATCATCCCTCACCACTGGCTCGCCGGCGACCTGATCACGGGGTTCTTAGCCGGCCTGGCGAAAGGCGATCCGGTCCGGACGGTCGTCCTCATCGGGCCGAACCATCCCAACGCCGGCAGCGCCCGCGTCCTGACAAGCGATCTTCCCTGGGATACGCCCTTTGGCGTCGTCGAGCCGGACCAGCAGATGATTGGCGCTCTGACCGACAGTGGGCTGGCGACGGTTGAGGACGAGATCCTGGCGACGGAGCACTCCGTCGCGGGAATAATGCCGGCGATCAAGTACTACCTCCCCGACGCGCAGGTCGTACCGATCATCCTCAGCGGCGAAACGACGCTCGCTCAGGCGCGACAACTCGGCGAATTCCTGTCCAGTCTGCGGCAGGAGGGAACGGTGTTCGTGGCGTCGGTCGACTTTTCGCACTACCTGACGCGAGCGTGGGCCGAGCGCCACGACAGCCTCACGCTGGACGCCATCCGCGGCTTCGATGACACGACGCTGTTCACCCTCGATAGCGGCTATCTGGACTCGCCGCCATCGATCGCCACCCTGATGGCTGCCATGAAGGCGCTGGGAGCCGATCAGTTCGTCCTGCTGGACAACACCAACTCGGATGCTCTCGCGGACGACGAGCTTGCGCCAACGACCAGCTACATAACCGGCTACTACCGGCCGGGCGATTCGTTGGACGACCCGGAGGCGGACGCGTCGCAGTCCAAACGCTAGCGCCCCTATGGGGTCGCCACAGCGCCGATGCGGCGCAGGATCTCCTCGGCTTGCGCCGGGCTTGCCGGACCGGGCCGATGGTCGTAGGGGTCGATGTAGAGCGGCACGGGCTCCACGCTCTCCACGCCGCCGGCCGAGACGCGAATCTTGAGCATGACCGTCTCAAGCGGGGCGTCGCCAAGCTCTGCTACGTCTCCCTCACTCGTATCGAAGACGAAGTTCCCGAGGCTGTAGGCGATGAGGGAGCCATCCCGCAACTCGTACGGCTGGAGCACGTGGGGATGGTGGCCGAGGACGATCGTTGCACCCGCTGCGACGGCGGCCTCCGCCAGGGCTCGCTGCGTTGGCGAAGGCTCGGTCTCGTATTCGCTTCCGGCGTGCAGCGATACCACCACGATGTCCGCCTGGTCCTTCGCCTGCCTGACGTCTTCCGTTATGGCGTCGACCGCCGCCGCGGCCGCGCCCGCCGTGCTGGCGGTGGCGAAGGTAGCGTCCGCCGTTGCGGCGTACGAAAGAAACGCTACTCGCAGTCCCTGCGCTTCGAGAATGGCCGGACGTCGCGCCGAAGCCTCATCGTCGCCGGCGCCGGAGTAGGCAACGCCCGACGCCGTCAGCGCCGCGAGCGTATCGTGAAGCCCCTCCGGCCCGTAATCAAGCGTGTGGTTGTTGGCCAGGGAGACGACATCGATGCCGCTCTGGGCGAGGCCGGTCGCGTAGCGCGGCGGCGTGCGAAAGACGTACTCCTTGTTGGCAGACGTGCCGCACTCCGTGAACGTGCCTTCGAGGTTCCCGATCGCGATATCGGCCGACCCAAGGTCCGACGCCACGTTCTCGAAAGGATACATCGGGCCGTAGCGGTCCATGAGGGATACCACGCTTCTGCCGAGCATGATGTCGCCAACAGCGACGAGCGTGATAGTCGGAGATGACGTGCCGGAAGGCGACCCGGCAGCCGGCTGCGTGGCTGAGAGCGCGGTCGTGGTCGTCGGGGCCGCTGACTGCTCGGCCGGGCTGCGATTGCAGGCAGCCACGAAGAACTGGACGCTTGCCAACACCGCCAGAAGCAATCGGGCCCCACGAACGGTAAAGAAACGCTGCGCCAATTTCTAGTCCCTGATGATACCGATATCAGCCGGTCGCGTCTTGTTCGAATCCCTCACGATTCTGGAGCTTCCTCCAGATATCCGCCTTGTTGCTTCCAAGGTCTGATGCGTCCCCCGCAGAACTGCCTCGCACTCGCTCGCCTTACCCAACCGTAGTTCAGGCTCACGGAATCTCGACTAGGTCGCGACGACTACGGCGCTGAAGCGATTTCTGCAACGGGTCGAGCACTTGTAGGCCAGACTGTCCCCGGCAATAGAATCCACGAGCGATCACGGCAACGCACGCCGTATCACGTTGAGTCACGCTGGTTGGCAAGTGCGGTCGTACAGTCTACGGTATCAGGGGAATTGTGGAGCGGGAAACGGGACTCGAACCCGCGACCGCCTGCTTGGGAAGATTACGCCCGCTCACTTGATTCCATTTGAACCCGAATTCGCCGTTTTCGGCCCGTCTTGGCCCTCTTCCTCCAAAGGCTTGAGCCCTTTGCCTCCGCCAAGTGCCAGGAAACGGACTGCTGCCACAAGGGCTTCAGCTCTCGCGGTTCTGGGCGCTAGTCACGGCAATTCGATCATTCGCCCTGCGGAATCACCCTTCCAAAAGGGCAGCCACCTCACGACGCAGCGGAGGAAGACTCGTCTCGACTATGTCCCACACCAGTCGGTCGTCGACCTGAGCGTAGCCATGTACCAGAATGTTGCGAAAGGCGATAATGCGGCGATAGTCGGTTATTCGCGCTGCGGTAGCTTCATCCAGGCGGAGCAGTTGCGCAAGGGCTTCGCCGATGA
>JBEKXP010000053.1:0-12003 GCA_049511815.1 Dehalococcoidia bacterium | reverse complement strand
CCTGATTGAGGCCTTCAAGATGCTCGCCCGCGATGAGCAGATCAACGTCTACACTGACAGCGAATTGTGCTTCAACATCATCACAAAGTGGGCAGTCGGTTGGGAGAGCCAGGGTTGGAGACGCGGCAAGAAGGGCAAAGACGGCATCAAGAACCTCGACCTGGTCGAGGAAGTATACGAGTCGGCGTTGTCACGTCCTCACGCCACTGTGTGCTGGACGAAGGCGCACGAGGGATGTCGTTGGAATGAATATGCCGATTCCCTTGCCACAGCGTATACCCGTGAACGCGTTTAGGGTTCGCCGGCCAGGGTAACGTCGGCGGCGGAGATGACGGCGATGCTGCCGTCGGGACGACGCAGCAAGAGGTTGCCCTCGGCGTCTACGTCTTCGGCGACTCCTTCCTCCACGTCATTCGCCGACTGGGCGCGGACCTGGCGGCCGAGAGTCTCCAGTCGCGCGCGCCAGGCCTCGTAGACGTCGCCGTCGACGCGAGAGTCGGCCAGCAGCTTCTCGAACCGGTTGAGGACGGCGGCGAGCAGCTTTTCCCGCGCGACCTTTCGCTCGGACTCCAGCGCCAGGCTGGTGGCGATGTCCCGTATCTCAGCGTGCTGCGCCGGGTCGAGGCTCAGGTTGACGCCGATGCCGACGAGCGCGTATTCGACCTCGTCGCCGCTGAGACGGGAGTCGATCAGGACGCCACCCACCTTCCGCCCTTCAATCAGGACGTCGTTGGGCCACTTGATGGCGCTTCGCACGCGGGCCACGGCGTCGATAGCTTCGCAGACGGCGAGCGGCGCAACCAGGGCGAGTCGACGAACGGCGTCGGGCTCCGGGCGCAGGACGATGGTGACGTAAAGCCCGCCGGGCGGCGAGACCCAGGAACGGCCGCGGCGCCCCCGACCGGCGGTCTGCTCGTCGGCGAGGACGATGAGGCCGTGGGGAGCGTCGGATTCAGCTTCTTCGCGGGCGACGTCCATCGTCGAAGCGACGGAGCGCTGGTGCAGGGCGAACCGGCCGAGGGCGTCGGTCTCGAGCAGCGACTGGAAGGCGGCGAGAGAGAAATCGTCGCTCATTTCGCCACCGAATACGTCTCTTGCAGAAGCTCGCGGGCGACTACGCGTTCGTCCCAGGGAATGTGCGTGTCGCCGATGACAATCGACTGCTCGGTGCCCTTGCCGGCGAGAAGGATGACGTCGCCGGAGCGCGCGAGCTCGAAGGCGCGGCGGATGGCAGCGCGTCGATCCGGGATGCGCTCGAAGTCATCGGCTTCGCGGCGGCCGGCGGCGACCAGGGCGCGGGCGATCTCGTCGATGATAGCGTCCGGGTCTTCAGAGCGCGGGTCTTCGTTCGTGAGGACGGCGAAGTCGGCGAGCTCGGCGGCGGCGCGTCCCATGCCGTCGCGGCGATTGCGGTCGCGCTCGCCGGCGCAACCGAAGACAGCGATAAGGTGACCATTCGTGGTCGCGCGGAGGACCTGGAGGACGCGGCGCAGGGCTTCGGGGGTTGAGGCGATGTCGACGACGACGGTGAACGGCTGGCCGCAGTCGATCATCTCCGTGCGCCCGGGAACGCCCCTGAAGGCCGCGAGCCCATCGCGCACCGTTTCCGGCGCAACGCCGAGGGCAAGGGCGACAGCGCCGGCGGCGAGGGCGTCGTAGACGTTGTGGCGGCCCGACTGCGGCAGGCGGACCGACATACGTCCGAACGGGCCCACGAGGTCGAAAGCGGAGGCGAGCGGCTCCAAACGGACCGATTCGGCGCGAAGGTCGGCCGGGGCGTCAATGGCGTAGGTGACAGCGTTGGCTCGGGTGCGGGCGCGCAGGGCAGCGGACGCCGGATCGTCGGCGTTGAGAACGGCGGTCTTGGCTACGCCTTTGTCGACGCTTTCGTCCAGCATCTCGAACAGGCGGCCCTTGGCGGCCAGGTAGGCCGCTGCGTCGCCGTGGAAGTCGAGGTGGTCGCTGCTGAGGGTCGTGAAGACGGCGACGTCGAACTCGCACTCGTCGACGCGGTTGAGCGCGAGACCGTGCGAGGAGGCTTCGATGACGGCGTAGCCGCGGCCGCCTGCGACCATGCGCGCCAGCATCTCCTGCACTTCGGGCGACTGGAGCGTGGTCATGTGGGTGGCATTCAGCTCCGAGTGAGCGGTGGTCTGGAAGGCGACGCTGCTGAGGTAGCCGACCGGCAGGCCTGCCGCTTCGAGGCAGGCGGCGATGAGGTGGACGGTGGTTGTCTTGCCGTCGGTGCCGGTTACGCCGATGGTGACGAGCCGTCGGGCCGGGAAGCCCCAGAAGGCGGCGGCGATCCGCGCCAGGGCCCGGCGGGTGTCCGGTACGACGATGAAGGCGACGCTGCCGTTAGCCTGCGGCTGCCACTTCGCCTGGCGGTCGGCCTGGACGACGATTGCGGCGGCGCCCTTGTCTAGAGCCATAGGGATGAAGTCATGGCCGTCGCGGCTTTGCGGCGGCAGAGCGCCGGGCACGGCGACGAAGACGGACCCCGGCGTGACGAGTCGCGAGTCGTAGCAGACGGCCGTGACATCCGATGCGGGCTCTCCGACGAAGCGGGCATCGGGCAGGAGCAAAGGCCAGTCGATGCGGGTCATATCACCTCGCGAGCCGATTTCCGTCATTATAGCGCCGGCGTCGAGCGTCGGCGAGAAAGGGAGGCCCGTCCACCTGAAGCGGACGGGCCACGTAAGCGCCAGCGGACCTGTAAGCCGAGTTCTGTACCCGCAAAAGCGGGCGGTGACCATCTATCTGGGATGGCGGTTGCCCGCCACCTCTAGCGACCAACCCGAGGACGGGCCGGGCGACCCATTGTCCTCCTATTCGGTCTTGCTCCGGGTGGGGCTTGCCCGGCCAGCCGGTCGCCCGACTGCCGGTGAGCTCTTACCTCGCCATTTCACCCTTACCGCACAAGGCGGAGGTGTGTTTCTGTGGCGCTTTCCGTAGGGTCACCCCTCCTGGGCGTTACCCAGCACCCTCGCCCGGTGGAGCTCGGACTTTCCTCCCTCGTCGAGCCCGCTAGGCAGACACGTCGAGAGCGGTCACCCGGTCTGCTGGCGAGTAAAGTATAGCAGGAAGGCGATGCATTTTGAAGGCCACCCAAACTTGGAAGTCGTGTCTTGCCATCGCGCATCTTTTGCTGCCAAGACCGGAAAGTCTCGGCTACGCGATCAAGAGAGCGCCACTCAGGAGCTCCGAGGCGCAAGCGCCAATTCGTTATGTCGAGCTGTCGAGCGCCTGGTTGGCGAGGCTGTCGGCGAGGCGATTGCCGGTGCGCGAGATGTTCACAAAATTGATCGACTGGAAGCGTCCGCGCAGGTCGAGGAGGCGCTTGTAGAGAGGGATGAGGCGCGGGTTGCGCACTCGATAGCGGCCGGTGAGCTGGCGGACAACGAGTTCGGAGTCCATGCGCAGCTCGACATGGGCGGCGCCGAGGCCCAAGGCGGCTTCGAGGGCGGCGATGGCGGCGCGATACTCTGCCTCGTTGTTGGTGCCGACGCCGACGCGTCGCGACTGGCGGTGGACTTCGCGGCCGGCGGGGTCGAAGATGACGACGCCGACGGCGGACGGACCCGGGTTGCCGCGGGAGGCGCCATCGGCGTAGGCAATGTAGACTGCCCGCTGCGCCTCGCTCACGGTCGCAGCAACACCTCGATGCCGTCGTCGGCAACCACGATGCGGTCGACGACGTCGCGCAGAAGAGAACGGCGAGAAGCGAAATCGAGGGAGTCCCAGCGGTCGTAAAGGCGAAGCAGGGCCTGCTCCTGCGCCCGGCGTCGCGCGGCAACCGAGGCCTGCTCCTCGACGCGCCGTTCGGCCGCGAGCAGCCGGTCTTCTATCTCCAAACGCTCGGCGGAAAGCGCCAGCCCGAGCGATTGCAGCTTCTCGCGGCTGAGACGGCCGCGGGCGGCGGCGTCCATGTGCCGCTCCAGGCGCTTGTCGAGCAGGGAAAGGCGACGGCGCATTTCTTCGCACTCTCCCTTCGACTCGGCGAAAACGGCGTCTTGGTCGCCGGCCTGGCGGAAAGCGTGCCCGCCGTCGAAATCGACCGTCGAGAGCTGTTGGCGGACGTCGTTTTCGAGATCGTCGGCGCGACGCGTGTGGTAGTCGCAGAGGCTCTGGTTCGTGCGCGACTGGCACTGGTAGTAGCGATAGGACGCCTCGGCGACGGAGCCATCGCGCTGTCGCTTCCAGGTCTGGCGGCGGCTGACGCCAATCATCTTGTTGTTGCAGTAGCCGCAGTAGACGAGGCCGGAGAGGAGGAAGGGCGCGGCCTGCGGCGCAGAGTAGCTGCTGCGGCGGGCCATCAGACATTCTTGCACGCGGCGGAAGTCGTCGTTGGAGATAAGGGCGGGATGGCTGCCGGGGACGCGGACGCCGAAGCGGCTGTAGGTGCCCAGGTAGGTGCGATTGCGCAGGATGTCGCGGATGCTCACCATGCTCCAGTTGCCGCCGCGTCGGGTCTTGACGGCTTCCTGGTTGAGGCAGCGGGCGATGCGTCGAATGCCGAGCCCTTCTTGCAGGTAGAGACGGAAGATGTAGCGAACGACGACGGCCTCTTCGGGCACGAGGTCGAGGCGATGACGGTTGCCGACGCGATAGCCGTAAGGAGGCCGGCCGAGCACTTCGCCTTTGACGGCCTTGCGCCGCATGGCCGAGCGGACTTTGTCGCCGACGCGGCCCTGGTTGTTCTTCGTCCAGGCTTCGAGGAGGCGGCCGCCGGCGTCGTCACCGCTCATGACGAGCACCTGGGCGCCGAGCCCCTGCAGCTCAAACCAGCTCCGCGCGGCCTCCTTAACGTCGCGGCCCAGGCAATCGATTGAGGGGGTGACGACCATCAGGAAGCCCTTCTCGGGGCGTTTGAGGAACTCGACGAGCTGCTGGTAGCCGGGTCGCCGTTCGGAGTCGACGGCGGCGCCTTCGACGAAGGAGGCGACGGCCTCGTAGCCGCGGTCGCGGCAAAACTCGAGGAAGGCGGTGCTCTGCGCCGCCAGCGGTTCGCCGTGATCCCCTGCCGCCTCTTTGAAGTAGCCTACTGCTTTCATCCGTTAGCTCACGTAGAGTATGCGCTCGCAACTGCTGCACTGGACGATTACATCGGCGCCGGCGCGGGCCTTCTGGAGCAGCGACATCGGCAGCGAGATGCGGCAGCCGCCGCAGGTGCCGCGCTCGACCTTGGCGACGGCGCGTCCCTGGTGCTTGCGGCGAAGCTCGTCGTATTGGGACAGGGCAGACGAGTCGATGGCCGCGCGCTGCTGCGCCCGGCGGGCCTCGAGCGCCTCGGTCTCCGCCGTCAGCTCGGTTTGCCGCCGGCGGAGGTCGCGCTGCTCTTCCTCCCAGGCGGTGAGAAGCGACGAGTGCTCTCGGCGGGCGGCGGCGAGGCCCCGCTCCGCCTCTTCGAGCTGCGACATCACTTCCAGCTCGTTGTCTTCGAGGACGCGCTTGCGGGCCTGGATGGACTGTATGTCCTCCTGCAGGCTCGCGAGCTCCTTCGGGTTGTGGAGGGTGCCAGCGTAGAGCTTCTTCTCCAGGGGTCGGATCTTTTCCGTCAGGTCGTCGACCTCCCGCTCGGCGCCGCGTAGGCGCTTCTGAATCTCCCGCGCTTCGGCTCCCCGCTCTTCGATTGCGGCCGCTGCTGCTGCCACATCTTCCGATTCGCCGAGCTGCCCTTCGATCTCTTCCAGGGCGGCGCGACGGCTGTCGATCTCCAGGTCGGTGTCCTGAAGCTCATAGAGATCGGATATTCTTGTCATGTAGTCACGGCGGGCGCGAGTTTGCTATCGTGTCGGATCGAAGGGTGGGAGGGCTCTCCTGGCCGCAAGCAGGATTATAAGGCCAGCGGCGAAAGAGCCGCAAGGCGAGATGAGGTCGATTTGCCGGTTTGACCCGCGGAAACAGCGCTCTCTATAATGGAATCTGAACTTGTTCCTCAGAAGGTTGTGATCCAATAATGCTTTTCGATGTCGGTCACTTGCTTCGCCAGCCTGCCGGCGCGACGCGGGCCTATCGCCTGAGCGAGCGCCAGGAGGAGCTGGACGACATGCCGGCGGCGGACGTGATGGGGACCGTGCAATTCTTGCGCACGCAGCAGAGCATTCTGGTCAGCGCTTTCCTTTCGGTGAACAGCACCGACCAGTGCAGTCGCTGTCTGGAGCCGCTGCTCACTTCGTACGCCATCGAGTTCCAGGAGGAGTTCGGGCCGACCGTCGACATCGACACGGGGCTGCGCCTGGCGCCGCCGGACGAGATGTTCGAGATAGACGAGCGGCAGACGCTGGACTTGAACGAGGCGATCCGGCAATATCGCCTGGCCTGGCAGTCGATGAAGCCGCTGTGCCGTCCGGACTGCAAGGGGCTTTGCCCGGAGTGTGGCGCTAATCTGAACCTGGGGCCTTGCGCGTGCTCCACGAGGGGAAACATCGACGATCAGGCTCTGGCGGCGCTGCACGAGATCAAAGCGCAGATCAGCAACAAGGAAAGGGGTAGCTAGGACTTGCCACCACTACCAAAGCGTAAGTACCCGAAGTCGCGGCAGGGGAAGCGCCGCAGCCATCTGCGGATCGACATGCCGCGGCTGACGAATTGCCCTCAGTGCCATACGCCGCGCCTGCCTCATCACGCCTGTCCCGTTTGCGGGACGTACAAGGGGCGAGAGGCGATCAAGATCGAAGAAGCGCGCATCCGCGAGTAGCATCTTCCACGCAGTCGAATGGAGGCGGAACCAGAGGTGGGACCCTCAACAGTTAGGACTGCCTGGCTTTTTCCCGGGCAGGGCGCCCAGCAGGTCGGCATGGGCCGCGCTCTGGCCGAGAAGTCGCCCGTGGCGCGAGAGCTATTCGAGCGGGCGGACGCGGTCTTAGGCCGTCGCCTCTCCGAGATTTGCTTCGACGGGCCGGAAGAGCTGCTGCGCCGGACTATCAACACGCAGCCGGCGATCATGACCGTTAGCCTCGCCTGCCTGGCGGCGGCGAAGGAGCGCGACGAACTGCCGAAGAAGCCGGACTTCGTCGCCGGGCACAGCCTAGGCGAGTACACGGCAGCGGTCGCCAGCGGCGCGCTTTCGTTCGAGGATGGGTTGCTGCTGGTACAGGAGCGCGGCCGTCTGATGCAGGCGGCGGGCGAAGAGAACCCCGGCGGCATGATCGCGGTCCTTGGCCTCGACGAAGCGGCAGCGGCGAAGCTGTGCGCGGAGAGCGGTACGCAGGTCTGCAACGTGAACTCGCCGGAGCAGATCGTCATCGGCGGCAGCGTTGAGGCGGTTGCGCGGGCGACGGAGCTGGCGCGCTCGTACGGGGCGCGGAGAGCCGTTCCGCTCGCTGTCAGCGGCGCCTTCCACACGGAGCTGATGCGGCCGGCGGCTGCTGGCATGGCGGCGGCCCTGGCGCGAACGACCTTCCGCGATCTCGACGTGCCGCTGGTGACCAACGGGACGGCGCAACCAATCAGCGAAGCGTCGCTGCTGCGCGAGGAGCTATCGTACCAGCTCACGCATGCCGTGCTGTGGCGGCAGTCGGTGGAGCGCCTGCTGGCGTTAGGCGTGACGATGTTCGTGGAGTTCGGGCCCGGGCAAGTGCTGTCGGGGCTGGTGAAGCGAATCGCGCCTTTGGCTGACGTGCGGACGGTCGGCGAGCGGGAGCTTGTGGAGGAGGCGACGGCGCTGTCCACGGCGCGTGGAAGCGGCGTCGGGTAAGCGCGATGCCCACGAGACGACGGCAGGCGCGCATTCTGGCGCTCCAGGCGCTCTACGAGGGCGACACGACGGGTCACGATCCGCACCAGGCGCTGGAACGGATGCTCGTCGAGACGGATACGGTTCAGGAGAGCGCGGATTTCGCACGGGAGCTCGTGGCGGGCGCAGTCGAGCAACGCGCGCAGCTCGACGAGGTGATCGCGCGGGTGGCGCCGGCCTGGCCGCTGGAGCAGATGGCGACGATAGACCGGAATATCCTGAGGCTTGCAATCCTGGAGATTTTGCTGAATAATAGGACGCCAGTGAAGGCGGCAATCAACGAGGCCGTCGAGCTTGCCAAGACCTTCGGCAGCGACAATTCAGCGAAGTTCGTCAACGGCGTGCTTGGATCGGTGAGCGCGATGGCGACGCGATAGTCGGAAGAAAGGAGTGGTAGGTGGCGACAGTTTTCGAGCGGGTACGCAAGATCATCGTAGACCAGTTGGGAGTCGAGGAAGAGCAGGTGGTGCCGAGCGCGTCGTTCGTCGACGACCTGAACGCCGACTCCCTGGACCTGGTCGAGTTGATCATGTCGATAGAGGAGGAGTTCAGCAAGGACGGCAAGGCGCTTGAGATCTCCGACGAGGACGCGGAGAAGATCGTCACCGTCCAGGATGCGATCGACTATCTGAAGGACCTCGGCATAGAGGACAAGTGAGCTGCCCCGGTCACGCTGCCCGAGACTAAGCCTCTCTCGCTAGCGGTGTGGCATGTTTTCCCTCCGAAGAGCATAATTGGTATAGCAATCTCGGCTTCACTCTGTTGGTTTTGACGTTATGGAGTTTTTCGGAGTAGGGCTGCCGGAGCTCGTGCTAATCCTCGTCCTCACGCTCATTGTCGTGGGGCCGCAGCGATTGCCTGAGGTCGCCGCGCAGCTTGGGAAGGCGATCCGCGAGCTTCGACGCTACACGTCGGGCATCAACAAAGACCTGCTTGATGCGGTGGCTGACCTGGAGCGCGAGTACAAGGAGCTCAAGGGAGAGTTGCGCTCGGTCAGCGGCGAGATGCTCCAGAAAGCGGAGTCGCTGGGGCGCGAGCTTACCGACGTTTCCGACGAGGTGCGCAAGCAGTTGAAGGTCGAGTCGCCGCAGGCAAAGGCACCCGCGGAGTCGAAGCAGGCGGGCGGCAACGGCGCGAGCACGGACGGCAGCGCGCCGCCTCCCGTCCAGGAGACGACGGACGGGATCGCGGGTGGCGCCATTCCGACCCAGGAGGGCGGCTAGAGGTGGCGACAGCCGAGGCCAACGCCGGTAGCGCCAGCAGCGGCAAGGAGCTGACCATCCTGGAGCATCTCCAGGAGCTGCGGCGGCGGCTCATCGTCTGCGCCGGCGCCATCGTTGTTTCTTTCGGGGCGTCGCTCTTTTTCACTAAGTGGTTCCTGGAATGGATCACGGCGCCGGCCAAGAACAGCGGCCAGGATGTATCCATCGTCTTCACCGACGTGCTAGGCTACTGGGGCGCCTACTTTCGCGTCGCGATGCTGGCGGCTATCGCCTTTGCGATGCCGGTGCTCGTCTACGAGGCGCTGGCTTTCGTCGGACCGGCGCTGACGAAGCGGGAGAAACGGTGGGTGTTCCCCATCGCCATCGGCGCGACGGCGCTGTTCGTCATCGGCGTGCTCTTCGCCTACTACCTGGAGCTGCCGCCGGCGCTGCGGTTCCTGCTCAACGCCAGCAACAACATCAAGCCGATGATCAACGTGAGCGGTTATGTCGACTTCGTGACGCGGCTGATGCTGGTGACGGGCCTCGTCTTCGAGCTGCCGCTGGTCGTCATGGGGCTTGCCAAGCTGCGGGTCGTGTCGTCGCGGAAGCTGGTGGGCTGGTGGCGGTACGCAATCGTTCTCGCCTTCATCGTCTCGGCTATCGTCACGCCTTCAATCGATCCGATAACGCAGACGGTCGTCGCCGTGCCGATGATTGCTCTGTACTTCGCCGGTATTATCCTCGCGCGGCTCGTCGAGCGGTCGCGGGCGCCGGCCAATAGCTAACGCGCCTTGTCGCTTTCTCATTGACTTTCCGCTTTGGTCATGCTATCATCCGCCGAGCGGCGAGGTGATGCGCTGAGGTCGCGGTGTGAGAAGGGAAGTTGTTCGGGAAGCGACCTCTGGTCCTTGAGGAGTTGTCGGCTTCAAGGGGGCCCTGGGCTTCCCTCGCCTTCGCCGTTTATGTCAGTCTCGCCGAGGCTGGAAAGCCTCGGCTACGGGGTTATTCAACGGGACCGTTGAGGCGTCAGGATGATTGAGGTCGACAGGAAGTCCGCGCTGGCGGAGCTAGACGCTGAGATAGCGCAGTGCACTCAGTGCGAGCTGGCGGCGACACGCAGTCGGACGGTGCCGGGCGAGGGACGCGCGGACGCCGACATCCTCCTCATCGGCGAGGCGCCGGGCTACTATGAAGACCAGCAGGGGCGGCCGTTCGTCGGGCCGGCGGGACAGTTCCTGGAGCAGCTTCTGGGGTCCATCGGGCTGCGGCGCGCCGACGTGTTCATCGCCAATGTCATCAAATGCCGCCCGCCGCAGAACCAGGACCCGCTGCCGCATCAAATCGCGGCCTGCGAGGGCTGGCTGCAGCGCCAGGTGGCGGCCATCGAGCCGAAGCTGGTGATTACGCTGGGCCGCTACTCGATGGCGAAGTTCTTCCCGGGGCAGTCGATAAGCCGGATCCACGGCCAGCCGAGGCGAATCGGCGAGCGGCTGGTCGTGCCGATGTACCATCCGGCGGCGGCGCTGCACCAGGGGAGCCTGCGCCGGACGATTGAGGACGATTTCAAGAAGCTGCCGCCGGTGCTGAAGACGGCGCTGGCGGAAGATACGGCGGCTGCGCCCGAGGTACAGCAGATGAAGCTGTTCTAAGGGACGCCGAGGCTGGAAAGCCTCGGCTACGCGGCCTTAGGCTGCTGAGGCTCGGCTCCAGTGATTTTGGAGCAGAGCGGTTGCATAGTCCAGATAGCATAAGGAGATGGAAGGTCGCAGGGGCGACCGTCAAGGACGATAAGTTGGCCAAGGCAACGATGAGGTCGCGGCCGGGCGGCGGCAAGCCGTCCAGCATTCCGTCGCGCCGGACGGCCGGGCGGCAGATCCCGCGACGTCGCTCGGCGGGAAGAGGGCGTCGCGGCCAGACGTTCCTCTCGACGTTGCGGCCGGTTCTCTTCCGCTGGGAAGCGCTGGGGGTGGCGCTGGTCGTCGCCGCTATTGGCGCAATCCTTTGGCTTGTCCCGGTGACCACCAACCTCGCCGACGCGCGCGATTCGCTTGTCAAAGCGCTGGGCGCGGGCGTGTTTCTTCTCATACTCCTCCTCGGCGTGGTCGGCTGGCTCATCATCCGCCGCACGCTCTTCTCCAGCTTCTACCTCTTCTGGCGAAGGTGGCTTGTCTCGCTCTTCGTCGCCGGGTTCGCGTTGGGCGCCCTGGCGCTGTTCCGCCCAGAGACCAAGCTCGGCGGCACGGCGCTGTCCGACGTGACGGCCGGCGGCGATTGGGGACACGCGCTGGTCGCCGGGCCTTTGGGCGTTCTTGCCTGGCTGGCGCTGGCCGTGGCTGCGGCGGTCGTCGTGTGGCCCAGGGGGTCGCTGCGGCTGCTGCGTCGAAGCCCGCGGCTGGGCGTGGGTGTCTGGCGGCTGAAAGTGCCGCAGCGGACGTACCGTCTGGCGCGACGCGCGGGCGATGCCATCTTCCCGACGACGGTGGAGCCGGAGCCGGCGGAGCCTGTCTCGACGGAGACGCTGATGTGGGCGCGGACCGGCGCGTCGACTGTGGCCGAACCGGGCGCGGCGGAAGCGACGGAGGCGCCGGCAGAGCAACAGGTAGCGGAGCCGTGGCAAACGACGCTGCCTCTCACCGTCGAAGGAGGGGTAGTCGAAGAGACCGCGCCCCAGCCCGCCGGTAACGGACGCTGGGAGATGCCTCCGTTGGATGCGCTGCTCCCTGCCGGCACGGAGTCCGGCGAACGCCCCGACAACGCGGGGCGCTCGCGGCTGATCGTCGATACGCTGGCGAGCTTCGGCGTCGACGCGGAGGTCGTGCAGATAAACGAGGGGCCAACGGTGACGCAGTTCGGCGTCGAGCCCGGCTGGGAGATCAAGACGCGCACGACTCAGGAGCGGGACAGCGCCGGCCGGCCGGTCATCGACCGGAACGGGCATCCGAAGATGCGGACGGAGGAAGTCTCGCGGACGCGGGTGCGGGTGAGCCAGATAACGTCGCTGGCGAACGACCTGGCGCTGGCGCTGGCGACGCCGTCGTTGCGCATCGAGGCGCCGGTGCC
>JBEKXP010000052.1:0-12166 GCA_049511815.1 Dehalococcoidia bacterium | reverse complement strand
CGCGTCGCCTCGATCTGCGGGTCCGGGATCGGCACGGCGGACAGCAGCGCCTTTGTGTAGGGGTGCAGCGGATTCTCGTATAGCTCCAGCCGGTCCGCCATCTCCATCAGCTTCCCCAGGTACATGACGGCCACGCGGTCGCTGATGTGCCGCACGACAGAGAGGTCGTGGGCGATGAACAGGTACGTCAGCCCGAACCGCTCCTGAAGGTCTTCCAGCAGGTTGATGATCTGCGCCTGAATCGAGACGTCCAATGCTGAGACCGGCTCGTCGCAGACGATAAAGTCGGGCTCCACGGCGAGGGCGCGCGCAACGCCGATGCGCTGTCGCTGGCCGCCGCTGAACTCGTGCGGATAGCGGTTAGCGTAATAGGGGTTCAGGCCAACGATGCGCATCAGCTCCTGGATGCGCTCGCGTCGACGCTTGCCGGAAGCGAGGTGGTGGATCGCCAGCGGCTCGCCGATGATGCTGCCGATGCTCATGCGCGGATTGAGCGAGGCGTAGGGGTCCTGGAAGATCATCTGCATGCGTCGTCGGAAGAGGCGCAGCTCCCTGCCCTTCATGTCACACAGGTCGCGGCCGTCGAAGAGCACCTGGCCGGCAGTGGGACGGTAGAGCTGGAGGATGGCGCGGCCCGCCGTCGACTTGCCGCAGCCGCTTTCGCCGACGAGCCCCAGCGTCTCGCCGCGGCGGATGGCAAAGGAGATGCCGTCGACAGCCTTCACGTCGGCGACCTTGCGCTGGAAGATGATGCCCGCCGTCACAGGGAAGTACATCTTCAGGTCGCGGACGTCGAGGAGGACGCTGTCGCTGCTCCTCACGGCAGCCATGTCGACAATTGTGTCCGGCTCGGTCGTCATACCGCGGCCTTTTCGATTTCGGCGGCTTTCCAGCAGGCCGAATAGTGCTTCTCGCCGACGGACATGAGCGGCGGCTCTTCGGCGCGGCACTTGTCGTCGCGATAGGCGCAGCGGGGGTAGAAGCTGCAGCCGGACGGCATGTGCACCAGGTCGGGCGGGAAGCCTTCGATGGGACTCAGCTTGCTGTGACGCGCCTGGTCGAGTCGCGGGACGGACTTCAGCAGGCCGAGCGTGTAAGGATGCCGCGGGTTGCCGTAGACCTCCCGTGCGGTGGACGACTCGACGATCTTGCCGGCATACATGACGTTCACGCGGCTGGCATAGCGCGCGATGACGCCCAGGTTGTGGGTGATGATGATTACCGCCGTCCCGGTCTCGCGGCTGAGGCGGGCCAGTATCTCCAGGATCTGCGCCTGGATCGTCACGTCCAGCGCCGTCGTCGGCTCATCGGCAAGGAGGAGCCGCGGGTTGCAGGAGAGCGCCATGGCGATCATGACGCGCTGCCGCATGCCGCCGGAGAGCTGGTGCGGATAGTCCTTGATGCGCGAGGCGGCGTCCGGGATGCCGACCATCTCCAGCAGCTCGACGGCGCGCTTGTTGGCGCTGCGCCTGTCCATGTGCAGGTGGAGCTCCAGCGCTTCGGTGATCTGGCGGCCGATTGTCAGGACTGGATTGAGGGAGGTCATCGGCTCCTGAAAGATCATGGCGATGCGGTTGCCGCGGACGTGCCGAATCTCGTTCTCGCTGAGCTTCAGGAGGTCTCTGCCTTCGAACCACACCTCGCCGCCGACGATGCGACCGGGCGGCGGGATGAGTCGCAGGAGAGAAAGGGCGCTGACGCTCTTGCCGCAGCCGCTTTCGCCGACCAGGCCTATCGTCTCGCCTTCATCGAGATCGTAACTGACGCCGTCCACCGCCCTGACGATGCCGTCGTCAGTGAAGAAGTGCGTTCTTAGGTCTTTTACCTCCAGCAGAGTCGCCATCGGAGGTCACCCCTTGCTGACAGATGCCTGCCCAGCGGGCGGAGCCGGCGGCATCGTGCGCGTTCGGGGACCGGCCGTGCTCGCGAATCTGGTGGGGAAGAGGGGACTCGAACCCCTACGCCTCGCGGCACATGATCCTAAATCATGCTCGTCTGCCAATTCCGACACTTCCCCGACCAGCGATCCTTCACTGGTGAGCCGCCCGGGACTCGAACCCGAAACCTGCTGATTAAGAGTCAGCTGCTCTACCAATTGAGCTAGCGGCCCTTGCCCTTCGATCTTACAATGCGCCGGTCCTACGGGCCACGCCGGCCTCCGGCTTCGCTCCTGAAGTATCGGCTGTTGACCCAGCAGATACGCAACTCCATAATAGCCTCGATAGCGCGCAGCTTCCACCCCAGGCATTTCGCCAAATTCTCCTCAGGCAGGTGGAGGCATGCCCGTGACTGCCATGATCGACGAACTGAAACGGGTCGAAGAGCAGGCGCGAAGCGAGCTTGCCGCCGCCGGCGACGACGCGTCGCTGGAGGCGTGGCGCGTCGCGTTCCTCGGACGCAAGGGACGCCTGACAGGCCTGCTGCGTCGACTCAGCGAGCTGCCGCCCGAGCAGCGGCGCGACGCCGGCGCGGTCGCGAACCGGCTGAAGCAGGCGCTGGAGGAGGCGCTGGAGGCAAGGCGCGCGGCGGTCGAGGCTGAGCGGCTGGCAGCGTCGACGGCGGACCGGCTGGACGTGACGCTGCCCGGCCGTCCAAAGAAGATCGGACGCCTGCACCCCGTTGCGCAGACGCTGCGCGACGTCCTCGCCGCCTTCGTCTCGATGGGCTTTTCGGTCGTCGAAGGGCCTGAGGTAGAGTCGGACTACTACAACTTCGAGGCGCTTCGCATCCCGAAAGACCACCCGGCCCGCGACACGATGGACACGCTCTACGTCGACATCCCGCACGACGGCGAGTACGACGTGGTCATGCGCACCCACACCTCGCCGAACCAGGTGCGGGTGATGGAGAAGACGCGCCCGCCGATCCGCATCGTCTCGCCGGGGCGCTGCTACCGGAACGAGGCGACGGACCCGACGCACGAGTGGATGCAGACGCAGGTCGAGGTGCTGGCGGTCGACGAAGGGATCAGCATGTCGGACCTGAAAGGGACGCTGTTCGAGTTCGCCAAGCGGATCTTCGGCCAGGAGCGCAAGGTGCGCTTCCGCTGCGACTACTTCCCGTTTGTCGAGCCGGGTGCGGAGATGGCGATCGACTGCATGATCTGCGGCGGGACCGGCTGCCGAACCTGCGGCGGCGAAGGCTGGATCGAGATACTGGGCTCCGGCATGGTGCACCCGGAGATCCTGTCGAACATGGGCTACGACGCCGACCGCTACACCGGTTTCGCCGCCGGCATGGGGATCGAGCGGATCTGTATGCTGCGGCACGGCATCGAAGATATCCGGTTGTTCTACGCGAACGACCTGCGTTTCTTGAAGCAGTTCTGATTCGACGCCGAGACTGGAAAGTCTCGGCTACGGTGGTTTTGCATGAGAGTGTCTTTGCGGTGGCTGGGCGAGTACGTCGACATTGACATGCCGCCGATGGAGCTGGCGCACCGTCTGACGATGGCCGGCCTCGGCGTTGACCGCATCGAGCGCACGGGCGGCGACTGGGAGGGCATCTCCGTCGGGCTCGTCGTCAAAGTCGAGCCGCACCCGAACGCCGACCGGCTCAAGCTGGCCACCGTCGACCTCGGCGGCGAGCGGATGACGGTGGTCTGCGGTGCGCCGAACGTCGCGGAGGGGCAGAAGATCGCCTTCGGACGCGTCGGCGCCCACATCACGAACCCGCAGACGCGCGAAGCCGTCACACTAACGCCGGCGAAGATCCGCGGCGTCGAGTCGGCCGGCATGGTGCTCTCCGAGCGCGAGCTGGGCATCTCCGACGAGCACGTCGGCATCATGGAGCTGGACGCGGACGCGCCGGTCGGCACGCCGCTCCAGGAGTATATGGGCGACACGATCTTCGACATCGCGGTGACGCCGAACCGTGGCGACTGTCTGTCGATGGTCGGCATTGCGCGCGAGGTGGCGGCGCTGACGGGAAAGACAGTGCGCTACCCGGACGGCGCCTACGCCGAGGCCGGCAGACCAATCGCCGAGCGGGTGAGTGTGGAGATCGCGGACGACGATCTGTGCTCACGCTACGTCGCGACGCTTATCGAGGATGTGCGTCTGGGCCAGTCGCCGCCGTGGATGCAGGAGCGGCTCATCGCGGCGGGCATGCGGCCGATCAGCAACATCGTCGACATAACGAACTACGTGATGATGGAGCTGGGCCAGCCGCTGCACGCCTTCGACTTCAGCCTGGTGCGCGGCGGCAAGATTATCGTGCGGCGGGCGCGACCCGACGAGAAGCTGACAACGCTCGACGGCGTTGACCACGAGCTTTCGCCGGACATGCTCGTCATCGCCGACGCCGAGGGGGCCGTCGCGCTGGCCGGCGTGATGGGCGGCGCCAACAGCGAAGTAGGAGACGACACGCGTTCGATTCTGTTGGAATCGGCGAACTTCAACGCGGCGAGCATCCGGCGCACCAGCGTCCGCCTCAAGGCGCGCAGCGAGGCTTCGAGCCGGTTCGAGAAGGGGCTGAGCCCGGAGCTGTCGATAGTTGCGGCCAGGCGCGCGACGAAGCTGATGGTGGAGATTGCCGGCGGGCGGGCAGCCTCCGGCGTCGTCGACGTCTACCCACGAAAGGCGGAACCGGTAACGATTCAGGTGCCG
Source organism: Dehalococcoidia bacterium (assembly GCA_049511815.1). Classification (GTDB taxonomy): domain Bacteria; phylum Chloroflexota; class Dehalococcoidia; order DSTF01; family JALHUB01; genus JALHUB01. Next base: position 7,559 of record JBEKXP010000052.1, on the reverse strand, counting down.
CGGAAGCGACTGCAGACGATCCTCGGGCTCGACCTGCCGCCGGAGAAGGTATGCGGCGTCCTCGAAGGGCTGGCGTTCGGCTGCCGCGCCGGCGAGGGCGACTATCGGGTCGACGTGCCGTACTGGCGCATGGACGTGCGTATCGCCGACGACGTGGCGGAGGAAGTGGCGCGGATGGTCGGCTACGATGAGCTGCCGGTCACGAACCTGCGCGGCGAAGTGCCGTCGATCATCGCGCAGCCGCTGCGGGATCTGCGGGAGCGCGCCCGCGACTTGGCTGCCGCATCGGGCATGCAGGAGGTCATCAACTACTCGCTGACGACGCTGGAGGCGCTGCGACAGGTGGTGCCGCCGGAGCTTCTCGCCGAGCAGCCGCCGCTGCGGGTCGTCAACAGCCTCAGCAGCCAGCACGAGTTCCTCCGGACGACGCTGCGGGCAAGCGTGCTGCAAAGCCTGGCGTCGAACCTGCGCTACGACAAGGGCGAAACGGCCCTCTTCGAAGCGGCGCGGGCTTACCTGCCGCGCGGTTCGGACCTGCCGCTGGAGGAGGAGCACCTGACGGCGGTGATCGGCGGTCGGCGCGAGGACCGCTGGGGCCATCCGACAGACGAGCCGGTGGACTTATATGACGCCAAGGGCTACCTGGAGGCGCTGCTCGGCGGCCTTGGCATCGAGGCGGAGTTCGTGGAGACGGACGTCTTCGGCATGAGCCGCGGGCATTCCGCCGAGGTGCGCGTGCAGGGCGAGCGGGTCGCAGTCATCGGCCAGGTCGAGCCGCGCGTCGTCGCCGCCTTCGACGTCGAGGGCGAAGCGTACGTATTCGAAGTCGTGCTCGACAGGCTGTTGCCGTTCGTGGCCGGGCCGCGGCGCTACGAGGCGGTTTCCCGCTTCCCGCCGGTAGTACAGGACATCGCGCTAATCGTTAGCGAAGACGTGCCGGCCGGGCGCATCGAGTCGATCATCCGGAAGGCGCCGCTGGTGCGCGAGGTGCGCCTGTTCGACTACTACACGGGCGAGCAGGTAGGCGCGGGGAAGAAGTCGCTGGCGTTCTCGATAACTTACCAGTCGTCGGAGCACACGCTGACGGACGAAGAGGTAGCGCGGGCGCAAAGGGGAATTGTGGAACGGTTGAAGCACGAGATCGGCGCGTCGCTGCGAAGTTAAGTTAGGTTGATTACAATTCTGCGGGTTGAAACCCGCAGCCTTCGACATGGGAGAGAACGAGACCCCAGCCTGAAGGCCGGGGCATCATTTTGTCCGAGGTCGCCGCTAAGACGCGGCGAGGGCGCTCTTGGCGGTGCCGACGAGGGCGGCGAAGACGGCGGCGTCACGGACGGCCAGGTCGGCGAGCATCTTGCGGTCCACCTCGACGCCGGCCTTGCTCAAACCTTCGATGAAGCGGCCGTAGGTCATGCCTTCGGCACGGGCAGCGGCGTTGATGCGCTGGATCCAGAGGCGTCGGAACTGGCCCTTGCGGTCGCGACGGTCGCGATAGGCGTAGTCGAGGGCATGGAGGACGGACTCGTTGGCGCGGCGGTAGATGCGATGGCGCTGGCCGCGGTGGCCCTGGGCCATCGCGAGTATCTTCTTGTGCCGGTGATGGGCGGTGACGCCCCGCTTGACTCTGGTCACGGTCTTTCCTCTTCTGCGCTAGCCGAGACCGTACGGCAGCAGCTTGCGCATCGTCTTCTTGAAGGCGTTGGCGACGGGCAGCTTGCCGCTGATGTCGCCCTTGCTGCGGTTGGCCTTGCGACGGCGGAAGTGGCTGATGTTGCCCTTGCGGCGCATGACCTTGCCGGTTCCGGTTATGTGAAAGCGTCGCTTGGCGCCCTTGTGTGTCTTCATCTTCGGCAATCTACTGCTCCGAGACCGCCTCTGTGGGCGGATGGTCTTCGTGCGGCTTGGGCTGCTTGAAGGCAACCGGCGCCAGGATCATCGTCATGAAGCGCCCTTCCAGGGAGGCCGGCTTTTCGAGAGAGGCTATCTCCCTGACGTGCTCGTAAATCTGGTCGAGAAGGTTCCTTCCGAGCTCCGGGTAGGTCACCTCTCGACCGCGGAACATCACCGATACCTTGACCTTGTCGCCCTCTTTCAGGAGCTTCTCGGTCACGCGCGCCTTCAACTCCATGTCGTGCGGCGTGATCTTCGGCCGGAAGCGCACCTGACGGGTGACGACCTGTCGCTGGTGCTTGCGCGCTTCGCGCTCTCGCCGGGCCTGCTCGTACTTGAACTTGCCGTAGTCGAGGACGCGGCAGACGGGGGGCCGCACGTTCGGGGCGACCTCCACCAGGTCGGAGTCTTGCTCGCGGGCCATCTCGAGCGCGCGGGCCACAGGCATAACGCCCAGTTTTTCGCCGTTCGCTCCGATTACGAGTACTTCTGGGGCCCTTATGGCCTCATTGATACGGAGTTCGCGAACTATGCCTGCAACCTCTTCAGCGTTTTCTTCGGCAACATACCTGATTTGTTCAAAAACTATAGCACGGGCCGAAGGGGTAGTCAACGCCGTTGGCTCATTGTACGATGAACTCGCCGTAAATCGAATCGGCATTCTTCCCCGGATCGGAGGGCCGCTCTTATGCCCAAAGCGCCGTCACCCGCGCCGAACCCCATCACCCGCGCGCTCGCCGGCTGGCGACCAGCCCGGGTTCTCATGACAGCGAACCGTCTGAAAGTCTTCGACGCAATCGGCCGCGAGCAGCTCAACGCGCAGGAAGTCGCGGACCGGTGCAGCGCCCATCCGCGCTCGATGGGTCTCCTGCTGAACGCCTGCGTGGCCCTCGGCTTCCTGGAGTTGCGCGACGGCCGCTACGGCAACACCGCAGACGGCTTGAGAATGCTGGTGAAGGGTGGCGAAGCCTACATGGGCGACAGCATCAATCACGCGGATGTCCTCTGGAGCCGCTGGGCGCTTCTTACAGAGTCGGTCAGGACCAACGAGGCCGGGCGGTCGACGGAAGGGCCCGTCGACTCCCGCACGGCTCATCGCGACTTCATCCTAGCAATGCACGACCGGGCTATGCTTACCGGCCAGGAGCTGGCGGATAGCCTGGACTTACACGGACGCCGCCAGCTCTTCGATTGTGGTGGTGGCCCCGGTACCTACTCGGCGTTCCTGGTGAAGAAGAACCCTGGACTGCGCGCAATCCTGTTTGACTTGCCGCAGACGGTAGAGATCGCCAAACCGCTGCTCGCCGAAGCCGGTGTGGCCGACCGCGTCGCGACGCGCGCCGGCGACTACTTCGTCGATGACTTCGGGAAGAGGAACGACGTTGTGCTGCTATCAGCTGTCTTCCATTCGATGGGGGCGGAAGAGGTGAAGATCCTCCTTCGCAAGGCCTTCGACTCGCTAGTCAGCGGCGGGATCGTCGTCGTTCAGGAGTCACTTATCGACGACAGCGGCGTCGCGCCGGTCTCCGCAGTGCTCTTCTCTCTGAACATGCTTGTGAATACCGGCGAAGGGCACTCCTACACTGGCACCGAGATAATGTCATTGCTGCGAGAGACCGGCTTCCTGGCGCCGCACGTCCAAGATCTGCCGTCTGGCTCCTCGCTGGTCATCGGCACCAGGCCGTGACCCGCCCCGCTTGACCTGCAACTAGCAGCGCCCTTTGCTAAGATAGATACGCAAATATAGAGAGGAGTCGTCGCGTGACGCACGAAATGACGATTGCGCGCGAGATTGCCGAGCACGTGACGCGCGCTGCGCAGAAGGCAGAGGCGAAGAAGGTCGTCGCCGTCGAGCTAGAGCTGGGCGATCTCGCCTTCTTCGACACGGCGGCGCTGGAGATGTGGCTGCACCAGGCGTTCGAGAACGGCATCGCGAAGGACGCCGAGATCAGTATCGACGTCGTCGAATCGGCGCTGACATGCAAAGACTGCGGCTTCCGCGGTCAGCCGGAGGTCCCGGCGTACCACGATCACCATCTGCCGCTGCCGCCGCTGGCGTGCCCGCACTGCGGCTCCGCCAACGTCGCGCTCGACGCCAGGACCGACTGCATCCTCAAACGAATCGAGCTAGAGGTCTGATGCAGCGGTTGAGGGTGACCATCCGCGGCGCCGTCCAGGGCGTCGGCTTCCGGCCCTTCGTCTACCGGCTGGCAACGGAGATGGGCCTCCACGGCTGGGTGAAGAACAGCCCGCAGGGCGTCTTCGTCGAGGCGGAGGGCGCGAAGGAGACGCTCGACGCCTTCCTGCTGCGGCTGGAGCGCGAGAAGCCCTCGCTTTCGTTCATCCAGAGCCTGGAGTACTCGCTGCTGGAGCCGCTGGGTTACGCCGGTTTCGAGATCCGCCACAGCGACGGCACCGGCGAGCGCTCGGCCGTCATCATGCCGGACATCGCCACCTGCCCGCAGTGCCGGGAGGAGCTGTTCGACGCCGCCGACCGTCGCTATCGCTATCCTTTCACCAACTGTACGCTCTGCGGGCCGCGCTTCAGCATCGTCCAGGCGCTCCCCTACGACCGCGTGAACACGACGATGCAGCGCTTCGTCATGTGCCCGCGCTGCCGCCGCGAGTACGAAGACCCGCGCGACCGTCGCTTCCACGCCCAGCCCGATGCCTGCGGCGTCTGCGGGCCGCGTCTGGCGCTGTGGGACGAATCCGGCAGGACGCTGGCCGAAGGCGACGAGGCGCTCAAGCAGGCGGCGCGGGCGCTGCGACAGGGGCTCATTGTGGCGCTGAAGGGGCTGGGCGGCTTCCAGTTGCTGGTCGATGCCCGCAGCGAAGAGGCGGTGCGGCGGCTGCGCGAGCGAAAGCGTCGCGAAGAGAAGCCGCTGGCCGTCATGTTCCCGGACATCGAGTCGCTGAAGCGCTGCGCGAACGTCTCGGCGCTGGAGGAGCGGCTGCTCATCTCGCCGGAAAGCCCCATCGTATTGCTGGAGAAGCTGGCGGGCGGCGACATCGCACCGTCGGTCGCGCCCGACAACCCGTACCTCGGCTCGATGCTGCCCTACACGCCGCTGCACCACCTGCTGCTGCGTGAAGTCGGCTTCCCGGTCGTCGCGACCAGCGGCAATCTGCACGACGAGCCCATCCTCACCGACGAGACGGAGGCCGTCGACAGCATCCGCGGCATCGCCGACCGCTTCCTGGTCCACGACCGGCCGATCGAGCGCCACGTTGATGACTCGGTCGTCCGCGTGCAACTGGGGCGGGAGATGGTCATGCGGCGGGCTCGGGGTTACGCGCCGCTGCCCATCGTTGTGAAGCGGGCACTGCCGCCGCTGCTGGCCGTGGGCGCGCATCTGAAGAACGCCGTCGCGGTGTCGCGCGGGAGCGAAGTCGTCCTCAGCCAGCATATCGGCGACCTGGAGACGGCGAAGGCGCTGTTCGCCTTTCGCAAGGTCATCGCCGACCTGCTGTCGCTTTACGAAGTGACACCCGCCGCCGTCGCGCACGACCTGCACCCCGACTACCTTTCGACGCAATGGGCGAAGAGCGCGCCGTATCCGTCAATCGCCGTGCAGCACCATCACGCGCACCTGGCGGCCTGTCTGGCGGAGAACGAGCTCGAGGGCGAGGTGCTGGGCGTGACCTGGGACGGCGCGGGCTACGGCGACGACGGCACGCTCTGGGGCGGCGAGTTCCTCCTGGGCAACGCGGCCGGCTACCGGCGGGTCGCGACGCTGCGGCCGTTCCGGCTTCCCGGCGGCGAGGCGGCAATAAAGGAGCCGCGTCGGACGGCGCTGGGTCTGCTGCACGAGATGAACGCCGATTTCGGCCTGCTGCGGCCTTCGGCGGATGCGGCGCCGCTGTCGGATAGCGATCTGGCGCTGCTGGCGCAGATGCTGAAGAAAGGCGTCAACTCGCCCGTCACGACGAGCGCTGGTAGACTATTTGATGCGGTCGCCGCTTTGCTTGGGCTACGCTCCGTCTGCTCGTTCGAAGGGCAGGCAGCGATGATGGTGGAGTTCCGGGCGGACCGCGGCGTCGAAGATCGTTACGACTTCGACGTGCGCGACAGCGAGCCGCTGGTGCTTGACTGGGAGCCGCTGCTGCGCGGCGTGATGCGGGACCGCGACAACGGCGTCGCGACGGGCGTCATCTGCGCCAGGTTCCACAACACGCTGGCGGAGGCGATAGTTGAAGTGGCGCGGCGGACCGGCGCGGCGCGAGTGGCGCTGACCGGCGGCGTTTTTCAGAACCGTTACCTGACGGAACGGACCTATCGCCGATTGGAAAGCGAAGGCTTCCGGCCGTTCACGCACCAGCGGGTGCCGCCGAACGACGGCGGGATCGCGCTTGGCCAGGTGCTGGTGGCGGCAGCGAGGATGGACAAGGGATGTGCTTAGGAATCCCGGGCGAGATCATCTCGATTGACGAGGCGTCGGAGCTGCGGACGGCGAAGGTGCGCTTCGGCGGCGCAACGCGCGACGTTCATCTCAACCTCGTGCCGGACGCGCAGGTCGGCGATTACGTAATCGTCCACGTCGGCTTCGCCCTGAGCAAGGTCGACGCGGAGGAGGCGGGATAGGTCTTCGAGATGCTGCGAACGCTGGGAGGACCCTAGTGCGCTATCTCGACGAGTACCGCGACGGCGACGCCTCCCGCAAGCTGCTCGACGCTATCGACGCCGCCGTGACGCGCCCGTGGACCGTCATGGAGGTCTGCGGCAGCCAGACGCACTCGTTCCTCAAGTACGGCATCGACCAGATGCTGCCGGCCGAGGTCACGCTCATCCACGGGCCGGGCTGCCCGGTATGCGTGACGCCGGTCGAGATCATCGACCAGGCGATTGCGCTCGCGGAACGACCGGACGTCATCCTCGTGTCCTACGGCGACATGCTGCGAGTGCCGGGCAGCGCCAAGGATCTGCTCAGCGTCAAGGCCGAAGGCGGCGACGTGCGCATGGTCTACTCGTCGCTCGACGCGCTCAAGCTGGCTCGCGAGCATCCGGACCGAAACGTCGTCTTCTTCGCCATCGGCTTCGAGACGACGGCGCCGGCCAACGCCATGGCCGTCGTCGTCGCCGAGCGCGAAGGCATCGATAACTTCTTTATGTTAACTTCGCACGTCCTCGTTCCGCCGGCCCTGGAGGCGATAGCGTCGTCGCCGGAGAACCGCGTGCAAGGATTCCTGGCGCCCGGGCACGTCTGCACCGTCACCGGCTACGTCGACTACGAGCGGCTGGCGGAGAAGTACCGCATGCCTATGGTCGTGAGCGGTTTCGAGCCGCTGGATCTCCTTCAGGCGACCTACATGCTCGTCCGCCAGCTCGAAGAGGGCCGCTGCGAGGTCGAGAATGCGTACGCGCGGTCGGTGAAGCGCGAGGGCAACGGGCCAGCGCGGGCGTTGATCGAGAGCGTCTTTGAAGTCGTCGACCACGGCTGGCGCGGCATCGGCGTCATCCCGAGAAGCGGCCTGCGGCTGAAGGGTAGCTACGCCCGTTTCGACGCGCAGCGCGCATTCGAAATCCCAGCGATAGCCCAGTCGCACGCGGAGAGCGTCTGCATCGCCGGCCTGGTGCTGCAGGGCATCAGGAAGCCGGTCGATTGCCCCGCTTTCGGCGCCGCCTGCACGCCGGAGCACTGCCTGGGGGCGCCGATGGTCTCGTCGGA
>JBEKXP010000051.1:0-12564 GCA_049511815.1 Dehalococcoidia bacterium | reverse complement strand
GCCATAAAGCAGATGGATATGGCCGTAACGACATAATATCCGTAGTTGAGAGGCGTCATCGGGTCCTGCTTCTCCTTCGTAAAGAAAGGGACCGTCATGATGCCGATGCCAGTGGCGATGATGCCGAAGGCACGGATTACGAGCGGGAAGAGGATCCATTCCGGCTTGCCCGTGATCTGGAAGATCGCCACCCCCAGAATCATCGCGCCGATGTTCTCAGCGGCTGTCGACTCGAACAGGTCGGCGCCACGGCCGGCGCAGTCGCCCACGTTGTCGCCCACGAGGTCTGCGACCACCGCCGCGTTGCGCGGATCGTCCTCCGGGATGCCGGCCTCGACCTTGCCCACCAGGTCGGCGCCCACGTCGGCGGCCTTCGTGTAGATTCCACCGCCGAGCTGCGCGAACAGCGCCACGAAGCTGGCGCCGAAACCGAAGCCAACGATTAGGAACGGCGTGTCGGCCATGTTGTTGCCAAGGATTCGGCTGTAGAAGCCGAACAACGACGCCACACCGATCAGGCTCAGGCCGACGACCAGGAAGCCGGAGACGGCGCCGCCGCGCAATGACACAGCGACCGCATCGCGCAGGCTGTGAGTGGCCGCCGCGGCGCAGCGCCCATTGGCCCGCACCGACACGTACATGCCGATGAACCCGGCGAGGCCCGAGCAGGCGGCGCCGATCATGAAGGCGACGCCGGTGAGAACACCGTGATTCAGGCTGCTATCGAAATAGCCTACGATCAGTCCGATCGCGACCGCCACGAATATCGAAAGCATGGCGATGGTACGGTACTGCCGCCTCAGGAACGCCATCGCCCCTTCAAAGATCATGCCGGCAATCTCTTGCATAGCGGGCGGGCCAGCGTCGCGTTTGAGGACGTCCCAGGCCAGGAACGCCGCAAACAGGACGGTGGCCACCGCCACAATTGGGATCATCCACGCCATTGCCATGACAGTTTGCTCCTTCGCTCTCGAATTGTCGCCCGGTAGGGAGTCGCTCAACCGTTTGGAGGCTTCCCTCCGACCATGCGAAGTCTAGCAAAGGGTTCTTTCAATAAGCAACTGAGATTGCCGTTTCTTGCAACGGATTTCACAAGAGAGTAAGCTCAGGCCCTGCAACGCGCTGATCGGCAAGGCTGGGACACGGTAATGGCAAGCGTGCTCGTCATCAGCAATGACCCGACGACCTGCAGACTGGTCGTGAATTGCTTGAGTGCGGACGGACACGTGGTTGCCACTTGCGACACCCCATCTGCCGCGCCACGCCTGTTCGCAACGTTCGCTTTCGACGCCGTATGCCTCGACACAGCCTTAAACGAGAGCAGCATCGACGACTTCCTTCGCTGGTTTAAGGCGGACGAGCAACACGCTGCTATACCCATTCTGTTCCTCTTGCCATTGGGAAGTCGGTGGGCGCCAGCAGCCGCGCCAAAGCAGTTGCGTCCCGGCTTGGACGGCTATCTCGTGAAGCCGCTGGACGACGACAGTCTTAGACAGATGATGGCCGAGCTGCTCGCCCGGTCGCCAGGGGGTCTACCCGCCCATGCGCGTATTCTTCGCTTGCCGCCGCTGACTCTCGACCGCGACACGCACGACCTTTCCGCCGATGGCGGGACCGTCCATCTCACGCCGACGGAGGATCGCCTCACCTCATACTTGATGGAGCGGCCAGGAGCGGTTGTGACTCGTGACGAGCTGCTTGAGCGCGTGTGGGGGTTTCACCCGGGTACCGGGTCGGCGCCCGTTGTCCGGGTGCACGTTGGGAACCTGCGGCGGAAGATGGCGCAAATTGGTGCCGGTCGGTTCCTGGAGACGCTTTCGCATCGGGGATACCGTCTGCGAGTGGAAGGCGCGCCGGTAGGCGGCGCTTAGCCGGCGGCGGTCAGCGCGAGCGCCGGTCGCGGCGATGGCAATGGCAACGAAAGGCGCTCGGCGGCAATCTCTGCCAGGTCCTCCGACTGCCGCTGCAGCCACGTTCGTAGGTCGTTCTCGACGATCACGCGTCGAAGCTGGTGAGCCCGGTGGCGCCTTTCCTCTTCCGCCATCGTGAGCGCCCGCCACAACGCGTCGGCGGTGCCTTCGACATCTCCGGGGGCGACGGAGAGAGCGCCTTCGGCCAGTTCTCGCTGCGAGCCGACCTCCGTTGAGAGGACGACAACGCCGTCTCTGCGATTGACCAGTGGCCCTTCCTTCGATACGAGGTTCATGCCGTCGGCCAGCGAGTTGACGAGCAGCACGTCGTAGAGGCTCATGCCCGCCAACGCCTGCGTATAGTTGTTCTCGGCGAACGCCTCGATTGGCTCCCAGTCGCCCTGGCGGAAGCGGTCATTGATGTCGAATATCCGCCTCCACACACGCTGAGCATGGCTTCGGAACTCGGGCACGCAGCCGCGCGACGGAACGAGGAAGGCTAGCAGCCTCACCTGCCCGATCAACTCCGGATGACGGCCGAGGAGCAACTCGAACGCGTCGAGGCCGCCGAGGATGTTCTTGCTCGGGTCCAGGCGGTCAACGCGGACAATCGTCTGCCTGACGAGGTGCTGAGACAGCTGCTTTCGGTAGCGCGCGAAGTCGAGAGAGAGCGTCTGGTCGCGCAGCCGCTCCGGGTCCACGGAGACCGGATACGCCCGCACGCGCGTGAGTCTGCCGCCTCGTGCAACAGCGTCCCCTGAGCTGGAAGCGATGACGCCGGGCAGAAAGCGCCGGCAAGTCTCGACGAAATTCGCCGCCGACACGTCTGTCTGAAAGCCTACGATATCGGCGCTCAGCAGACTCCTGCAAATCGCCCGGACGATGTCATGGGGCAGCTTCGACCAATCCTCAGGCGTCGGCCATGGGATGTGCAGAAAATGCTGAAGAATGACGTCGGGCGCTAGCGAGCGAACGTATCCCGGGCACATGTAGAGGTGGTAGTCCTGGATCATGACGTAGGAGGGCGTCGTCCCGTTGCTCAGCTCCTCCGCCACGCATCGCGCGAAGGCGCGGTTTACGGGCAGATAGCCTTCCTCCCAGCTCCGTCGGATTCGCCCCGCGAGGTCGTGCGCTCGCAGGCTATCCCAGAGGCCGTGCTGCAAGAACCAGAGGATGGGATTGCTGAAGACGCCGTAATACTGGTGGTACGCGCGTCGCGGGACGACCACAAAGCGCTGGTCGCATTGGTGATCGTCGACTTCGACCCGGGAGCGGCCGGCGTGGGCCATCCGGCGGTCGCCCTCTGTCATGGCGCTGGCGATCCAGACGAAGTCGCCCAGCGGCATGAGAGACGTGAGGGCAGTGGCGACGCCGCCGTTGCCGCCGCAGGCGCGGAGGGCGCCCGACTTGTCGAAATTGTACTCGAGCGGTCCGCGGTTGCTGGCGAGGATGATGCGATTGGGGTGGCTTGCGACCGCATCCCTGTCCGTCGCGATGTCGTCCAGTTCGGGCCGGATGCTCGTGACTCCTTTCCAGCCGAAACCTCGGCGGCGCTCACGTCCCTGCGATCGCGTTCCTGTCAGGCAGTCTCGTCCGTCCGATTTGCGGACAGAATTGCCTGTCGTACGAGTCTCTGCTGAAGAGCCAGAGAGTAGGGGTGAGCCGGTGCGGCGGCCTTGGGCCACCGATACCCATTCTATTATCGGCAGGTCGAGGCGATTCTTTAGGCCTTCCACGTCTGCTTTTCGGCAGATTTCTGTTCGCTCGAGGCCAAGAGGACGGCCAATCGCCCAAGTAAAAGGGCGGCCTCGCTCGGCTCCGCCAGCACGACGTCCGAAACCTCCGCCAACTCCGCCGGAGCTTCATCGCCGCCCACGCCGACTGCCAGGCTCGACAGGCCCGGTCGCAGGGCGTGCAACGCCGTCATGGCGTCGACGTCGCTGCGATCGTCGCCGAGGAAGACGGCGCTCTCGAGGCCATACTCATCGACGAGAGATTTCACCACCTTCCCTTTGTCCAGCGGCAGCTTCGGGCGGACCTCGACGACCATCTTCCCTTCGCTCAATGCGTAGCGGTCGGATGGCATAATCCGGTCCAGCGCCTCGATGATTCTCTCACGGGCGGCGACCGGCCGGGGCGCGTTCCGATAATGCACGGACAGAATCGTCGCCTTGTCCTCGATGCGCGTGCCCTCAACTGTGGCGAGCTCCGCTTCCAGCCGTTCGCGTAGCTCCCGCATCTCGCCCGCGAATGCTGCGGCGTCGTTTCGATAGCCGGTACGCCGGTCCCAGCGCTCCTGCCCGTGATTGCCGATGTACAGGAGGTCGTTCAGCCCGACCATCCGGCGGGCATCTTCTGCGGTCCGGCCGGAGATGACGGCGACGAGGTCGAGCAGGCGCGACAGCTTCCGCAGCGCCTTGCGGCTTTCCGGTAAGACGACGGCCTCTTCGGGGGTGGAGACGATCGGGCTGAGCGTTCCGTCGATGTCCGTGATCAGCGCCGCAGGGCGCGCGCGCAGCAGTCGCGCCGCGACGCTGGCGGTCTCTTGGGGTGGGGTGTTCATAGCCTATCAATATCAGTCGCGGCTTTCGGCTGTCAAATGAGGCCTCGCGCATTTCCTGCCGCCCGCCCTGTTCGCTTGCGATACCTCCGCCCCGGTGCTATAGTGGCCCGACAGGAGGGGGCATGAGAAGGAGCACGGCAATCCGGGCAATTCCGCCGGTCCTGCTCGGCGCCGTCCTCATCGCGCTCTACGCTGTCATCCCGCATCCGCGCGCCCTCATCGCCGGCCGCTACGTCCTGACGCAATCCGACGTCCCCGGCTTCACGCTCTTCCTGTCGCGCGACGTTCCGGGCTACCCGTTCTCGTTTAGCATGCCCACCAACCGGAGCGAGATAGAGTGCCAGGAATCCGGCTTCAGCTTTTTCGTGACGAACGAGGCGGTGAGCGATGGAGCCTCATTGCGAGACGCTCATGAGGTATCCCAAAGCGCCCCGTTCATCCTCTTTCACCATGGCGGGTTCGAAGTGAATGATCGCGTATCATTGTTCTCCACGTCAGACGTCGCTCACCGCTACTACGAGGACCTCGCTTACTCCGACAGCGACCCCAGCATCACGCGCGAAATCTTGGAGGCGCCCACCTTTGGTGATGAGAGCCTCACGACACGAGAGACCCAGGGCGGACCGGATTACCCTGTCCCCGAACCGGGCCTCGTCGTGGTATGGCGACGGGGAAGAGTGCTGACCCTGCTGAACATCTACGGCTCGGCCGACCAGACCCCCGACCTCCTGCTGCGCCTCGCCGCCATCATCGACCGGCGCATCCAGCAACAAGGACAGTAGGAGCAAAAACGTAGCCGAGGCTTTCCAGCCTCGGCCGTCTTCACGTCGTGAACGTCCCCGAGGTTACTCTCTCGCCACCCCCAGCAGTATCCCCGACACTGCCACCCACAGCAGTATGTCCATCATCAGAGGCGCATCCTTCAGCAGCACCTCCTCCGGACTGCCGCCCTCGCCGCGGACGTGCACCAGGTACAGGTAGCGGAAGATCCCGTACAGCACGAACGGAATTGTCAGCATCATCGAGTGGTTCGCTGGCAGCGCTGTCGCCGTGAACGTATACAGCCCGTACGCCACCAGCGTCGACGCCGTCACAATCGACGCCATCTGGTCCAGCAGCGCCGGCGTGTACTCCTCCAGTGTCGGACGGTGTGCGTTCGCGTCGTCCTTCAGCAGCACAATCTCCGCCCGACGCTTGTTGATCGCCAGGAAGAGCGCCCCCAGCGCAGTCACAACGTACAGCCACGGCGAAATCGGCACGTTGATGACGAGCGCGCCCGCCATCGCCCGCATCACGAAGCCGCCGGCAATGACCATCAGGTCTAGCAGCACCATGTGCTTCAGGTAGAACGAATACGCCAGCATCATGACGATGTAGCCGCCGATGACCGCGCCGACCCGCCATTCCAGCGCGAAGCCGCCCGCCAGGCCCATCGCCATCAGCGTCGCCGCCGCGATCACCGCCGTTCGTGTCGACAGCCGGCCCGACGCGATAGGACGCGTCCGCTTCTTAGGGTGAAGCTGGTCGCTTTCCCGGTCGCGCACGTCGTTGATGAGGTAGTCCGCGCCGCAGACCATGCAGAAGAGCGCGAACGTCGCCGCCGTCTTGGCGACGAGCGGCAGCCAGCTCGACGGCTCGCTCACATGCCACGTCTCGCCCAGCGAGAAGATGAACGCCATGAAGACAAGGACGTTCTTCGTCCACTGCCTCGGTCGCATCGACAGGATGATGTTGCCGAACGTGGAGAGCGCGCCCGCGCTGCTCAGGCCGCTCAACGACGCACCCGCCGGAATGGACGCCGCGCCCTCGGAGGCGAACGGTTCGCTATCTGCCATGATTATCGATGATACGGGCTCGGATCCGGCCGGTCAATTAAGGGCTGCCCTGCCTCAGCCCGAAGCCTGTCTACTCACGGCCGAGGGGATCTCCCGGTACTGAGGCGATCCCATGCCCCAGCCTTTAGGCTGGGGTGGCGCGGGAATTCCCTTTCTTGACTCTCCCCCAGCCCGCCACTATCCTTCAAACGTGACGGGAAAAAGCCGTCTCGATATACTTCTCGTCCAGCGCGGCCTGGTCGAGAGCCGGGAAAAGGCGCGCGCTCTCATCATGGCGGGCGCCGTTCTTGTCGAAGGAAAGCCCGTCGCTCGGGCCGGCGCCCTCGTCGACGCCGCTGCCGCCGTCGAAGTCGCCGCCGGTGACCAGTACGCCAGCCGCGGCGGCGAGAAGCTGGCCGGCGCTCTGAGCGTGTTCGGCCTCAACGTCGAAGGCCTCGTCGCCGTCGACGTTGGCGCCTCGACCGGCGGCTTCACCGACTGCCTGCTGCGGGCGGGCGCGGCCCGCGTCTACGCCGTCGACGTCGGCTACGGGCAGCTCGACTTCCGCCTGCGACAGGACCCGCGCGTCTCGGTCCTGGAGCGTGTTAACATAAGATACCTGGAATCGCTGCCGGAGCAGGCGGACATCGCAACCATCGACGTCTCCTTCATCTCGCTTGAGAAGGTGATACCGGCGGTGACGAACCTTCTCAAGCCCGGCGCCCGCATCGTCGCCCTCGTCAAGCCGCAGTTCCAGGCGAAGCGGAGCGAGGTCGGCAAGAAAGGCGTCGTCCGCGACCCCCAGGTCCACGCCGCCGTTCTCGGACGGCACGTCGCCTGGGCAACGGAGCAAAGATTGCGCTTGGAGGGACTGACGGCGTCGCCCCTGCTCGGGCCGGCGGGCAACAAGGAGTTCTTTGTGCTCTGGCGTTTGCCGGAGACGTGAGGACCGACGAATGAAGAAAGTCGGCATCATCTACCATCCGAAGCTGGAAGCGGCCCGCGAGCTTGCGCAGACCCTGCGCGACGCCATCGCCCGCGAAGTCGCCGAAGTCTGGACCAGCGACGCCTGGGACGAAGCCAACGCGAAGCAGCACGTCCCGGGCAGCGACCTCCTTATATCCATCGGCGGCGACGGCACGGTCCTGCGCGCCGCCCGCCTCGTCGTTCCCTACGAGGTGCTGATTCTCGGCATCAACCTCGGCCGCCTCGGCTTCCTGACGGAGCTGCGAGACAGCGGCAACACGCTTCGCCGCCTGCCCGACATCTTCGCGGGGCGCTGGCACGTCGAAGAGCGGGCGCTGCTGCACGTCCAGGTGCTTGCCGGCCGCGACGGCCCCGTGCTCAAGGGCGCCCAGCCCTACCTTCACGCCCTGAACGACATCGTGATGGGGCGGGAGGCGCTCGGCCGGACTATCCTCGTCAGCGTCTACGTCGATGGCAGCCTTCTCGCCGACTACCGCGCGGACGGCGTAATCGTCGCCAGCGCCACCGGCAGCACCGCTTACGCCCAGGCCATCGGCGGGCCCATCCTCTACCCGCAGGCGAAGGATATGGTGCTCATACCGGTTGCGCCCCATCTCGGCCAGTCGAATCCTCTCGTTCTGCCCGGCTCCTCCGTCGTCGACCTCGTCCTCGATCCCGATCACACCGCTTCGGTCAGCCTGGACGGCGAGCCGGCCTTCGAGCTCGGCGCCGGCGAGGTTGTGCGCGCCAGCCTGAGCCCGCACATCGCCCGCTTCCTGCGCTTCTCCGACTCCCCCGGCTTCTACGAGCGCGTGGCGGTGCGCCTCCGCTGGCGTCGTGCCGTCGATGCCGACGAAGCGGCGAGCCGGCCGGCGGACGAGCCGTAGGCGGCGAAAACAGGAGAAGACAATTGTCCGACCGCTTCAAAGTCGAAAAGGCCGCCGTGGGCGACATCACCCGACTGAGCGAGCTAGTCAACGAGTTCGCCGGCCGCGGCGACATGCTTCCGCGCGCCCCCGCCGAGCTCTTCGAGACCCTGCGCGACTTCTTCGTCGTTCGCCACGAAGGCCAGGTCGTCGGCTGCGCGGCGCTGCACATCAACTGGGAGGACCTGGCGGAGGTGCGTTCCCTGGCCGTACGTGAGGAGAGCCAGGCCAGCGGCGTCGGCTCGCTCCTCGTGCGCGCCTGCGTCGACGAAGCCCGCTCGCTCGGTTTGAAGCGCGTCTTCGCCCTGACAATGAAGCCCGCCTTCTTCCAGAAGCTCGGCTTCGCCCAGGCCGACGCGATGACGCTTTCCCGCAAGGTCTGGAGCGAGTGTTACCGCTGCCCGAAGTTCATGAACTGCGACGAGATCGCGATGGTGCTGGACGTCTGAGCATCTGGCCGTCCGGCTCGCCCGAACAAGGAGGTTCCCGTGCCCGACCAGCCCGATCCGGCTCCACCGCGCGTGCTCAAGAGCGAGCGACCCTTTAGCGGCCGCCTCCTGAAGCTGCGCGTCGACACCGTCGAGGGCGCGCGCGGCCCCTCCACCCGCGAAGTCGTCGAGCACCCGGGCGCCGTCCTCCTCGTCGCCGTCGACGAGCACGACCGCGTCTTTTTCGTTCGCCAGTACCGTCATCCCGTCGGGCGCGTCCTCCTGGAGCTGCCCGCCGGCACTATCGACGAAGGCGAGTCGCCGGAAGCATGCGCGGAGCGCGAGCTACGCGAGGAGATCGGCTTCCGCCCGCGTTCGCTCCAGCGCATGGGCGGTTTCTTCCTCAGCCCCGGCTACTCGAACGAATACATCCACCTTTTCCTGGCGACCGACCTGGAAGAAGCGCCGCTGGACACCGGCGACGAAGATGACCTGCGTGTGCTGAGCGTATCCTGGTCGGAAGCCCTCCGCCTCGTCGATAGCGGAGAAATCCAGGACGCCAAATCGATAGCCGCGCTCCTTCTCGTCGCCCTCCGCCGCTCCGTCGCCTAGCTGGCAGTCAATACTGGACGTGGGCTGGGGGGCAGGGGGAAGCTGCGGGATTCATCGGCAACAATATACTTGACTCAGCGCCTCCGTTCAGCGAAACTGAGAACGACGGTCTCAGTCGCTATCGGCTGCGGAGTCTGCTGGACATGTTGCAATTCTATGGCGCACGTTTCGCCGCGACCATGAACGATCTCGGCCGCGCAATTCGTGCATTAGAAGACGCGCCAAACTCCGGCATTAATGTCATTCCTGCACCCATGTCAGTGCAGATTGCTATCGGCTATTTAGAGCGTGACCTGCCGGGACTTCCCCTCTCTCCCGTGACCCTCGGACAGTTTCAGCGGCTTAAAGAGATGGTCGAGTGGGGTCATGCTACCGTGCGAGACCTTCGGGTACTCCTCTACGACTTCGAAGCCACCCTGAACGATGATCTCAAGCAGCATACCTATTTTCTAGTTCCGGCAAGCCGACGCCCATATTATGAAATCCCTGATCTGTTCGGCCCCGTGGTCGCACAGGAGTTCCCCAAGGCTGAGTATGACATTCAGCATGCGGGCCGTTGTATTGCCTTCGATGAATGGACGGCGGTGGTCTTTCACCTGATGCGTGTCCTTGAGCATGGGCTTCGATATGTAGCCAATGATATCGGACTCGCCATGTCACCGGAACAGGACGAGCAATGGAAGACGCTGATTGATCGCATATTGAGTGAGATCGGCAAACTGGAAGGCACTCCCAATGCGCCTGAGAAAGCGGAGCGGTTGAAGTTCTATTCGACTGTCGGGCTTGATCTACGGAACTTCAAGAACGCTTGGCGCAACGACGTATCGCATTCACGGGCAGCCTATGATGAAGGCCAAGCGATGGCCATATGGGATCATGTCCGACGGTTCATGCAGGCAATAGCGGCGAGGATCGCGTAGTGAAGTCAATCCCTGGGAAACTAGACCCTTTCTGAGCCGTGACATGGTTAAGGGGGCAATGATATGACTAATTTAAAGCAAGGCGACGAGGCGACTATCGGGATTATGTTTGACGAGGCCTGCCAGGGTCAATCAATCGTGTGCCAATGGGCCGATGCCATTGATGCGAAAGCCCTTGCTGTCTTTGGGGCCGCCTCCGTCTTGATTGGCGCAATACCTGCAATCGGTGGCGTAAGGGCACATGGATGGGAGTGGGTCCCTTGGGTTATCGCTGGCATCGCATGGGCGGTAACCAGCCTTCTTTGTTGGCTTGCATACAGCACTCGCGAGTACCGGCTTGGCCCAGATCCTTCCGTAGTCCTGGAAGATTCATGGAGAATGCTCGCGCCATATTGGTATCGCTACTATCGCATCCGCGACATGGGACGAGCCTGGACCTGCAACCAGTCTGTGCTCAACGCGAAGGCAAAGGTGCTGAGATGGGCGCTTCCATTCTTGGCCATTGAAAGCGCAGCCCTCCTAACTGCATTGATGTTGCAGCGGTGAAAGGCTAGGCGTTCTTAATGAAGATGGTGTTGCTATCAGGCGGCTCTGACGACGGGGTCGGTTCTGTATATGTCCCCGTTTCTGGTGCCTGCTCCGGCACATGCTCTGGCAATTGCACGGGCGACTCTGTCGGCGGCGAGGGCGAAGATGATGGCGGTGATTCTGTCGGCGGACTATCCCTATTATCCCGTTCGGTGCTCATGGCACGCCCTTCCGGTGATCTTGCCGTCGCCTCAGTCCATTTGCCCCGTTTTTTGGAACGGCGACAATCCGTTTTGCTAGTTCTTCAAACTTACGAAACGGCGTCTCCGTCTTCGGTTTCGTATTCGGGCTCTCTTTCGCCATGCTTCAACCTTCCTGCTATCTTACGCTGGCGTCGTGGTGGCTCCGATCAACTTCGCGTAGGTAAGGCGCTTGCCAGTGATAGAACTGGCGAGTTGTCGGAAGCGTCCGCCGTCAACATCGCCCCTGTTGTTGTACCGGAAGACTTGCTCATCGACGTAGCGGATGAGGTGGTAGGGCTCGACGTTGACGTATGTGCCTCTGATCGCCCGCTTCAAGAGACTCCAGAAGTTCTCCAGCCCGTTGGTGTGAACCCGACCGCGAACGTAGCACTCGGCGTGGTCAACGGCTTGGTGCGCGAATTCGTCGAGTCCCCAATAGGCGGGGTGACTATCGGTGTATACGGCCGCTCCGGGCTCGACGTTTTGTCTGATCTGGCCCCTCAAGACACTAGGGGTTGTGGTTCGAACGAGCTTAGCACGAATGCGGCTACCGCCCTTCAACTCGTGTCGCTGCAAGAGCCCCATAACGACGGTCTTGCCACGAACGCCAGCCTTAGGAGCGCCGCCCCTGATGCGGTTGAGCTTCTCTTTGTGCATGAACTTAGTCTTGCCGCCGATGTAAGTCTCATCGGCTTCGACTTCCCCGTCGAATCGGTCGAAACTCTCATCGCGCATCGCCAGCCGGATGCGGTGGAGCATGAACCAAGCGGTCTTCTGAGTGACATCAAGAGCCCGAGACAGTTCGTAGGAGCTGACGCCGTTCTTGTCGTTGGCAATCATCCAAATGGCTGCGAGCCACTTGTCGAGTCCGATGGGGCTGTCCTCGAAGATCGTCCCGACCTTGATAGAGAACTGCTTGCGCGGGTGCTTTGTCTTGCACTCCCAGAGGCGGCGGGTCGAAATGAACCGTACTTCCGTGCTTCCGCAAGTGGGGCAGACGGGTTTAGCGTCCGGCCAGCGAAGGTGCGCCATGAAGTCGAGACACACGTCGGGATCGGAGAAAAACCGGATTGCTTCAAGCAGGCTCTTGGGTTCTTTCATGGTAGTCACTCCTTACTCTCCCATGATAACCCAAACCTATTACTGAGTCAAGTATATTGTTGCCGATTCATCCCGCAGAGGTCAACCTTCCTGCGAAATCGATAGCCGCCCTGCTATTGGTCGCCCTCCGCCGCTCCGTCGCCTAGCTCGCCCGTCGAGCGGGGGAAGGGGGAAGGCTGAGGGATTCATCCCTCAGAACTGAAAAACACGCCCTCCTCCTCGTTGCCCTCCGCCGCTCCGTCGCCTAGTGATCGGTCTCACATGGAGAGTTTCACACACATGGCGGTCGGGATCTGGCGGGTGTTAGTTGGACAGAGCAACGCTAAGCCGACCGCCGCCTCGCAGTGTACCACCCCCGGAACGATCGAAGATGGCTAGTAGAAGATCTCCGTGTTACGCTCTGTCGCCATGAGCTTCCCGTCGGAGTTGTAGTAGTTCGATTCGCCAACGACGATAAGCATCGTGCCCGCTCGCCCGGGCCTCTCTTGCAAATCGGCGATCTTGGTGACCCTTGTCAGTACATCGCCGGCGCAGATCTCCTCGTTGTAGTACTC
>JBEKXP010000050.1:0-12585 GCA_049511815.1 Dehalococcoidia bacterium | reverse complement strand
CCCCCGCCAACTGAACCGATAGCAACGGGAGGTATATCATGGTTGACTTCGGTCTCAATGAAGAAGAACGCATGGTCCAGCAACTCGCGCACGAGTTCGCCGTCAAAGAAATACGACCCAATGCCGCCCAATACGACGAGCACGAAGGCATCCCGCGCGACATAATGCTCAAGGCCTGCCAACTCGGCCTCTCCGACGGCATGTTCGGCCAGAGCGAGTCCGACCTCGTCTCACCAATCGTCACCGAAGAGCTCTCCTGGGGCGATGGCGGTGTGGCTCTCTCCATCTCCTCCAGCGGCCTCGCCCTCGCCGCCATCCATGCCATGGGCACGCAGGAGCAGAAGGACTATTGGACCCCTAAGGCCAAGAGCACCGACACCGAGCTTAGGCTCGGCGCCTACTGCCTGACCGAGCCCGAGGCCGGCTCCGACGTCGCCAACATCTCCACCACCGCCGTCCGCGACGGCGACGACTACATTCTCAACGGCACCAAGCGCTTCATCACCAACGGCGGCATCGCCGACGTTCACGTTGTCTTCGCCACCGAGGACAAGAGCAAGAAGTGGGGTGGCCTCTGCGCCTTTGCCATCGACAAGGGAACGCCGGGCCTCTCCATGGGCACCGTCTGGAAGAAGATGGGCATTCGCGCCTCCTGGACCTCCGACGTCATTCTCGAAGACTGTCGCGTCCCGGCGCGCAACCGCCTTGGCCCGCCGCCCGGCTCGGCGCCCGGCACCGGTGGCGGCAGCGGCGCTCTCGGCGCGCTTACCGCCCTCGAGCGCACGCGCCCAATGATCGGCTGCTTCGCCCTCGGCGTCGGCCGCGCCGCCTTCGAATACGCGCTCGACTACTCGAAGGAGCGGATCCAGTTCGGCCGGCCGCTCGCCGCTAACGAAGCCATCGCCTTCAAGCTCGCCGACATGGCGATCGAGCTCGACGCCGCGCGCCTCCTGATCTGGCGCGCCACCTGGATGGGCCGCCACAAAGTTCCCTTCTTCCGCGGCGAAGGCAGCATGGCCAAGGCCTTCCCGTCCGACGCCGCCATGCGCGCGACCGTCGAGGCCGTGCAAATACTCGGCGGCTACGGCTACGTCAGCGAGTTCCCGGTCGAAAAGTGGATGCGGGACGCGAAGATATTCCAGATATTCGAGGGCGCGAACGAGATCCAGCGACTCGTCATCGCCCGCGCCATCACCGGCGGCGTCAAGAGCCGCTAGCGAGATATCCGCGTCGGCGGACGCTTCATATTGCATAGTCCGGGCCGTTGCTCTGCTCAGGGATTGAGCCGGCGCGGCCCGGACCCCTTCTCACGTGGTCCGAAACGGCGGGCCGCTCCCCTTACGCCTCGACACGCTCCGCCGCCAGTCGATATAATCTGCACGACCCGCCAGCGGAGGACAAACGTTGAACCTCGCCGTTGAGCTCGCCCCCAGACGCAAGCCGGGGCTGCTCCTGCCCAACCCTGTCATGACCGCGTCCGGCACGCTCAGCAACGGCCTGGAAGCGGCCCGCATCTTTGACGTCAACCGGCTTGGCGCCGTCGTCAGCAAGGGCACGACGCTCCAACCCCGCGCGGGCAACCCGCAGCCGCGCACCGCCGAGACGCCCTCCGGGATGCTCAACACCATCGGCCTCCAGAACGTCGGCGTCGAAGCGCTCATCCACGACGTCGCGCCCGTCTGGGCGACCTGGCAGGTCCCGGTCATCGTAAACATCGCCGGCGAGACCGTCGAGGAGTTCGAGGCGCTGGCCTCCCGCCTGGACGGAGTGCCCGGCGTCAGCGGAATCGAAGCCAACGTCAGTTGCCCCAACGTCGCCGTCGGCGGCATGCTCTTCGGGCAGGACGCGAAGCAGGCGGCCGCCGTGACCGACGCCGTCGTTCGCGCGACGACCCTGCCGGTGATAGTTAAGCTCACACCGAACGTCACCGACATCGTTGCCATCGCGAAGGCGGTGGTCGACGCCGGCGCCGACGCCCTCTGCCTGATTAACACCCTCCAGGCGATGGCCATCGACATCCGCGCCCGACGCCCCGTGCTCTCCTCCGTCTTCGGCGGCCTCTCCGGTCCCGCCATCAAGCCGGTGGCGTTGCGTGCCGTCTACCAGGTCGCAGGCGCCGTCGACGTGCCGATCGTCGGTTGCGGCGGCATCCGCAGCGGCGAGGACGCAATCGAGTTCATCATGGCGGGCGCGACGGCCGTGCAGGTTGGCACGGCGACGTTCTCCAACCCGAACGCGCCGATCGACGTGCTTGAAGGCATCGAGCGCTTCCTGACCGACGCCGCCATCTCGGACGTCCGCGGGCTAGTCGGTGCCGCCCGCCGCTCCTAGTGACCGCGTCCGTTCCGCCGATTTATAATGCGGATGCTCCTCTGTCGGGGTGTAGCTCAGTCAGGTTAGAGCGCTTGGTTTGGGACCAAGAGGTCGACAGTTCGAATCTGTCCACCCCGACCATGTTCTTCGTCGCCCGCGCGGCTTGTCAGGTCGACGACCGCGTACTGTTCGCCAGTGTGCGACGTATCTGTGGGTCCGAGCGCAGGAACTTCAGTAGCTGGCTCGTCGTCAGCCCGAGCGCCGACGCCGCCCTCGCGTAGCTCCCGTCCGCCGCGTCGAGAGCGTCCAGCACGACCGCAACGATAATCGGATAGGCTGCGTTCCCGCGATTCACCGCCAGGCCGCCCTCCCGGCTTCGCTGCGCCTCGAACTCCGGCGACGGCGGCGGCGACTCCAGGTCGAACGGCCGCCTCAACTGCAAAGCCATCTTCTCGCGCAGCCGCCGCACCGCCCGCGACCGGTTCTCTTCCAGGTAGCGCGACTCTTCGGCCTGGGCGACGAGCCCGCTGGGCGCATGGCGCAGGCGCACCGCCGTCTCGACCTTGTTCCGCCGTTGCCCGCCCGGTCCGCTGGCGCGATAGCGCTCTTCGCGGCACTCGCGCAGAAGCGACGCGTCGTCCATCCGCAGCCAGGCCTCCCGGCGATCAGCCGGCCTCGCCGCATCGAGTTCGCTTGAAGCCATCGCTGGTATCTCCGATTCGAAGAGGCTGCCCCCGGAATTGTAGCCTATCGCGGCCGGCGCGGTCATCCTCAGGTCAGTCGGAAACTCCTGCGCGGGAATCGCTCGAATGGGGACTTGTTGTATTGACAGAGGTGCTAAAATGAGGTCGAGCCATCCACACCGGAGGCTCAGGCGCCGCAAGCGGCAAGCTGACGCCGTAAATCCTCCGATGCGAGGCCTCCATCCACAGCCCCTCTTTACCGACGGCAGTGCTGTTGAAGGGGCACCAGTCATGGGAGAAACGGGTAGCAAGCCCCGGATCTCTCCGACTTCGAAGTCAGAACGGCGCGAGGGGACGCGTCGCCCGCGCGTGGAGCAGCTTCGCCTTATTCCACCCGGCGACGACCTGCCGTCCGGCACGTCCGACGCAATACGCGCTGTTCTCGCTGACATGACCGACCTCCTCGAACGGCTTCAGGCCGCGCAGGACGATCTGCGGCGCAAAGACGATGAAGTCCAGCGGGCGCGCCGTGAAACCGAGAGGGAGCGACAGCGCTACTACAACCTGTTCGAGCAGGCGCCGGACGCCTACATCGTGACGGACACGAATGGGACGATCCTTCAGTGCAATCGCGCCGGCGCGGACATCCTTGGCCGGAAGATTGAGCAAATCACCGGCAAATCACTGCCGGCCTTCTTCGCTCGCGATGATCGCCGCGCCTTTCGGAAGCTTCTGAACTCCTTTCGAGCCTCCGAGGACCGGCAGGAATGCGAGTTGCGGCTGTCGCTCGAGGCGGGCAGACAACCCAGGTATGCACAGGCGACCGTCAGCGTGGTGCGCGATATGACGACTTCGGGCGCTGCCGAGCTGCTGTGGATGCTTCGCGACCTATCGGGCCGGAAGGCCGCCGAGACGGCCCTTGCCCAGAGCGAAGAGCGGCACCGCTTCCTCACCGAGAACGCTCAGGATGCCATCTATCTCCTTCGATTCCTGCCCAGGCCGCATCTGGAATACGTTAGCCCGGCCATCGAGCGCATAACCGGTCACGCGCCGCAGGAGTTTTACGACGACTGGCGCATCGTGCTAACGCTCGTCCACCCCGACGACCTGCCGCTGGCCCAGCAGTACGTTAGGAACCTGCAGGACCTGCCCACGCCCGCAAGCATCCGCCTCCTGCACAAGAACGGCGAGGTCGTCTGGGTGGAGCAGCAGGCCACGCTGATACGTGATAGTTCGGGCGCCGTCGTCCTCCTGGAAGCAATCGTCCGGGACGTCACCGAACGCGTCCGCACGGAAGAGCAGTTGGAAAGGCTGCGTGTCGATTTCATGTCCCTTCTGGCGCATCAAATCCGCACTCCGCTCACCGCCATTAAGGGCTCCGCCGCCATCGGGCTATCTGCTGAGAGCCCGCCTACCGGCCGTGAGGCGCGAGGGCTATTCCAGATCGTCGATGAGCAGGCGGACCGGCTCGGGGAGTTCGTCAGGAGCATCCTCGACATCACCCAGATCGAGGCCGGCCTGCTCGACCTGAGGACTGAGGAAGTCGAGCCCGCCTCGCTGGTGAAAGAGGCGCAGGCCGCCTTCGTAAGGAGCGGCACGGCGCACAAGATCCTCGTCGAGATGCCGGAGGTCCTGCCGCCGCTCAAGGCGGACAAGCGACGGGTGGCCCAGGTGCTGAGCCATCTTCTCGCCAACGCCGCCCACGTCTCACCCCCGTCGGAACCGATCACCATCTCGGCGCAACCGCGCGACGACGGCGTGCTCATCCAGGTGCGCGACCGCGGCCGTGGCATCCCGCCCGAGCAGTTGCCGCTGCTATTCCGCAAGTTCTACAAGATCGACGAGCTCGAGGACAGAGGAAGCGGGCTGGGCCTGGCGATCTCGAAGGGCATCGTCGAGGCGCACGGCGGGCGCATCTGGGCAGAGAGCGCCGGTGAAGGCGAGGGCGCCAGCTTCAACTTCACGCTGCCGGCGGCCTGAATCCCGGCCTCGGCATCGCGTGGGGCACGCGCCGCCGGACTATTGCACCCCGATCTGGATGCTCTGCACCACGTCGCCCTTCGTCAGGCTCTGCAGCACGTCCAGCCCGGAAGTTACCTTCCCGAATGACCAGAAGTCCGTCGAGTCGAGCATCGTCGGGTTGAGGACGATGAAGAAGCGGCTGCCGGCCCGCATGCCGGTGACGTTGCCCGCGAACATCCCCAACGAGCCAACCTGGAATGCCTGCGTGTTCGGCTCGTTGGCAATCTCGTAGCCCGGACCGCCCTCGCCGTTGCCGGCCGGGTCGCCCGTCGCGGCGAAGGCGTTCGAGTCGACGTAGTAGAACGGCAGGTTGTTGAAGAAGCCGTGCTGGGCAAGGAAGACGAAGTTGTTAACCGTGTTCGGCGCGTCGGCGGCGTCTAGCTGCACCTGAATCGTCCCCTTGTCGGCGACGGTGATGGTGGCTGTGTAGCTCTTCGTCGTGTCGATGCTCATTGCCGGGGCGGTCTGCCACGACTGCACCGGCTGGACCGTCGGCGTCAGCGTGACGTCCTCGGGCAGCGGCGTCGGCGTGGTGGTCTGATCCGCGGCGATTGGCGTGGCGGTGGGGACGGTCGCGCTGCTCCGCCCGCAGAGCGACATCCACCCGGTCGCCAGGCTGCCCACCATGATCAGGGCGCCGAAAACGTAGAACAGCTTGATGTTGCTGAATATCCCAAAGGGCCCGTGCTTGGCGGCCGGCCCAGACCAATCGGCGCGGCGCGGCTTGCGGCCCTTCCGTTTGATGTTCCTTGGTTGCTTACTCTTCGGCATTTAGAAACCCCTGGCTTATTTAACGGGCCTCGAACTCGACTATATGCAGTATAACAGAGCCAATTGGCTCGGCAAACCGCTCGTCGGCCGGGCCGGCCGGCGCTTGCGGTGACGTTAGCGAGCGTGTGGATGTACGCCGATAAGGTTTGGGCGGACGCCGACGAGGTGCGGGCCGTCGCCTAGAGCTGAGGTGGTTGTCTACGCGCGCTCTCCCGTGAGCTCCCGCTGTTTTCTGTAGAACTCGGTTTCCTCCGCGTATTGGTAAGGGAGCTCCGGAGATTTCCAGTCGGCCACCGGCGTTCCGGCATTGAGTTTCGTTCGCAGGTAGTCGGAAGTCATGACCGCGAAGGGCTTGGCCTTGTCCAGCCCCAGCGCGCGGAGGTTCTCCGCCATCCGGTGCGTCGTGGGCGCGACCTTGACCTCGATCCGCTTGCAGCGGCGGTGTTTGATCTTCCCGTCCACCTCGACCACCGTTCTAATGATCTTGTCCTGGAAGTTGCCAAACGTCACCATGTCAAACGGCCTGCCCCCGAGTCCCGGGCCAAGCTCCCCTTTCACGTCCACGATCGGCTCCTGCGTATCCGGGTCCAGCACCGCGAACTTGAACTGATCAGGCGATAGCTGGCTCGGTATCTGGGTCAGGAACTTCGGGTAGCCCCAGATCTCCCGTCCGCCGGCCCTCGCTTCGGGGATCGTCACCACCATCTCGACCACATAGACCCCCATATTCTTCCACGCGTTCCTGCCGAGCAGCAGCTTCAGCGACGGCCATGACGGCTTCCCCAGCGCCTCCGGGTACACACTAACGCTCAGCACAACTTCGTCGTACGCGGTCAGGCTAACCTCCTGATAGTTGAAGAACGTCAGCGTGGTGAGGACCTTGCCGTTGAAGAAGCGGACCGGCAGCAGGCCTGTCCCCTTCAGGAGGGGAAGCACCCGGTCGTACTCGACAAAGTAGTTGATAGCCCGCATGGCGAGCCTCTGGTAGAAGACAGGGATCTGGACGACGCCGCAGGACGTCGTGTAGTCGGTCAGGGGAACGTCGAAGAAATCGCTTTTCATGGCGGACCTCCTTGGGGTAACACAACCTAAGCGGTCGTCCAGCTGACGATCACTCGGCCAGAATCGCATTAGCGTCGGTGGAAGTCAAGAGGGCGCCGCTCTGCGCATCCTCGCTACGGGGACACCGGTCGATGGCGGGTTATCGTTGGGGGCGGAGGCCCCAAGTCTCCAAACGTCATTCGTCCGTGATGCGGCGGCGCGTTCGAAGGCGGGGCCAACGAGCGGCAGCGCCCCGGCCTGATGGCTCGTCCCCGTCAGCCAGGTGTAAGATCGCTGTCGGGAGATGGAGCTACGGGTGCGTCAAGAGCAGTGACCGATCGCGCTTCCGACGATCGGCCTGGTGTGTGGCTAAGAAGCGATGACTGGACTTGACCCCCTGGTTGAGGAAGTGCTCATGGCGGCGTTGGCGGTGAGCGCCTTAATAGCGCTGATCGCCTTGCTTTACTGGCTGTCTACCGGCCTCTCTCCGTGGCCCTTCGTGATTCTGGCGGCAATAGCTGGCTTTGCGCCGGGAATCGCAATGCTTTCGATAGCTACACCCCGACATCGCCGGTGACGTGTGAGGGCGCGGAAGCGCAGAACGACGGGAAGCTAGCGATGCATGGCACCCTGCATCCCTCGGCACGTTGAATCCACCGGCCAGACGAATCTCAACGCACGCCCGGGGCGGCGGTTCGTCTGGCATCATCTGGAAGTTCATGCCATACTGCGCACTAATGTCAGGCTTACTCTTGTCATGCAGGATGCGACCGCATCATCGTCTTCTTGCCCTCGCGCTCTTTCTCGCCATCGGCTGCACGATCGCTCTCATTGCCGTCGCCTGCGGAGGGGGAGCTGGATCCGACGCGAAGGATCGCGCGACCATCGTGCCAACTCCGGCTGCGACGGCGGAAATGCAGGCCGCATCGGTCAGCGGCCGGCCGCGGGGCACAACTTCGGACGGCAGCGCGTCCCCCGCTTCCGGCGAGTGGATAGACGTCGACGTGACGGACTTCGTGGTGCGGTTGATGGACGGTAAATGGGTGCTGGCTAGAATCTCACCCGTCGCCGTCGGCGAGCGGATCGATACCGGTGAGTACACATCGACGCAGACAGGGCTGTTCCACGTCTACGAGAAAAACGGCGACCTGGCGTTCGACGCGCAATACAACGCATACATCAGCCATTGGGTAGGCTTTGACCCCGACAAGGCGAACGGCTTCCATTCATTCCTGAAGGACCAGGACGGGAACGTAGTAAACGCCGGCACCGGCCGCGTCAGCAACGGCTGCATCCGCACAGGATCGCCTGAGGAGATCTTCGACTTTGCGCAGGTAGGCATGCCTGTGTACGTGCACTGGTGAGCTACGCCTCAGGCGACGCTCGCTGCGGCGGGCTGAGCGCATACCAGATTGCCGCCACCCGATTTCGCCCGATAGAGGGCCGCGTCAGCAGTCGCGATGAGGCCCGGCGCCGCCTGCGCTCCGCCGGAGCCAGCCGCGGCCATTCCGAGACTGACGCTTAGCCCAAGAGTGTCGCCCTGCGGAAGGCGGAAGGGTTGTCTCTCCACTTTGCCGCGAAACCGTTCGCCGAACTCCCACGCGGCCTCAAGGTCGGCTTCCGGCAACACAAACAGGAATTCGTCGCCGCCGTAACGACCCACTATGTCGCCCCTGCGACAGCTCCGGCGGGCGAGTCGCGCGAGCTGGATCAATACCTCGTCTCCTGCGTCGTGGCCGTGTGCGTCGTTCACCGCTTTCAACCTATCGACGTCCAGCAAGCCGACGCTGAAGCGGCTGCGGTGCCGGAGAGCGCGGGCGTGCTCCGCCTCGATCACCTCTTCGATGAACCGCCGGTTGGGTATGCCGGTAAGGGTGTCCGTACGCGCCAGACGGTGCTGGATTTCCGTTCTCGCCTGCAATTGCTGCGAATACCGCTCCAACTGCTCCTTTGATTCGGCGAGCGCCCTGTACATGTGCATTGCTTTGAGGCCCACCGCCAACCTGGCAGCCATTTCGTCCAGCAGCCTCATCTCCTCCGGCGGGAAGGTGTGGGGCCGGTACCCAGCGAAGGATATCGCGCCCAGCACTTCGCCTCCGAAGACGACTGGGACCGACGCTCCCGAGACGACCATGATCCGCTTGAAGAACTCCATCATCTCCGGACTGGCCCGCTCGTTGTTCTGAAGGTCTGGCGAGGGCTCGGTCTGCCGCGAGCGAATCACATCCAGGAAGATCTCGTCAAAGCGCGAGTCAGATCGATCGGTCCAGACGCGTGACACGGAGGTGTCTTCCCAGCGCAGCAGCTTGTTCATGACTCGGGGCCCGAGCGTCTGCGAAGCCTGGTCCCAGAGCGCTATTGTCACGAGTTCAAAACCCGTCACGCTTGACATGGCGGCCGCGATATTCGCAAGTACGTCTTTTGCGTCTACCGCTTGCGTCAGCACGTCCGCCGGGTTGGCCAGCGCCGCCATTTGCTCGCGCTCTCGCTCCACTCGTGCGGCGTACAGCATTCGCTCCAGGAACACGACAAGCGGCGCGCGGGCCGCATCGAGAAAACGCACCAGCGCACGGTCAACGTGGGCCTTCCAGGGGCCGCGGACGATAACCATCTCCGCCGGGCTGTCGCTTACCGGGATCCTCATCGCCAGGTAGTCTTTGCCCTGCGCGCCTGCCGCCCTCACGAAGTCTCCGACGCGCCTGGACTCGATGTTGAAGGCGACGGGCGTGCCCTGCATCTGAGCCTGTTGCTGGATCAGCCAGAGGCCCGTCTTTCCGGTCCCGACGTCGTCTTCGCCGGAAGAGTCGCCACAGGTTACCCAATCCAGCTCCTCCGCGTACACGAAGCACACCTGCTCGGCGCCCAGCTGGTCCCTGAGAGCGCCAGCGAGGCACGCCAGCCCCGCCCTGCTCGCGGGGCAGGTTGCGGCCATTGTGGCAATCTGCCGCAGGTCTTCGAACCAGGGGTCGACAATCGGCTTCACGAGGCGCAGTTACTCCTTGGATCGCTCTGTCTTAAGCTTCGGTAAACGGCGCTGCCCGCTAAACGGCTCAGCGGTTGCCATTTCCCTCTTCAGCCGGAACCGCGGATCTACCCGAAATTTATCGATTTCGGACTCCGGCAGTCGCTCCCCGATTGGCCTTGGGAAAATCTGCTGACGTTGAGGTCTCCACCCAACCTTTTCGCGTCGACGTGTCGATTAGTCTAGCTGGGGTGAACCGAGTCGGAAGCAGGGGGTCAACCGATGCGGTACAAGTTGCCATTCGCGGCAATAGCCTCGGCTGTCGGAGTCCTTGTCGTATCCTGGGTAGTCCTCGCGCAGGCTTCCGGCGCCGGACCGGCCGGCGGCTCGGCCTCACCTGACCAGGCGACCGCGCAGGACTTCTCCAGCCAGGCGCCGGCCACTTGCGGCGGCAGCAACACCGGCGACCGCCTTGGCATGGCAAACCCCGCCGCGACCTACTGCAAAGACCTCGGCTACGACTACCGCATGACCACCAGCGCCGACGGCAGCGAGCAAGGCACCTGCGTCTTCCCCGACGGCAGCGGCTGCGAGGAGTGGAGCTTCCTCAACGGCGAATGCGGCAAGCAATACTCCTACTGCGCCAAGCAGGGCCTCGACACAGTCGCCAGGCGCGACGGCGGCGGCTCGCTCTCCAAGGACTACGCCGAGTGCGTCAGAGCCGACAGCAAGCAAGACGTCGGCTCCGTCGACAACATGATGGACCTGAGCAAGAAGGCTACCCGAAGCAGCGTCCCCTCCCTCCAGAGCCCGGCCCCCTCCGGCCAGCAAGACGGCATCATCGTCTCAACTCCCGCCTCCTTCGACTGGCGCAGCCAGAACGGTCAGAACTGGATGACCAGCGTCAAGAACCAGGGCTCCTGCGGCTCCTGCTGGGCCTTCGCCTCAGCCGGTGTCACCGAAGGGACCTACAACATCAAGAGCGGCAACCCCAACCTCGATCTCGATCTGGCGGAGGAATACCTCGTCTCCGATTGCTATTCCGAGGGCTCCTTCGGCAACTGCTGCGGCGGCAACTACGTCAGCGCCCTCTCCTACGTCGAAACCAACGGCATCCCCGACGAAGCCTGCCTGCCCTACGTCGACCAGTCCGGCTGCACCTGCGGCACGAGCTGCGGTTCCGGCTGCACCTATCACACCGGCAGCGCCTGCAGCAACGCCACCTGCGCCAATCGCTGCGCCAACTACCAGAGCCGGTCGGTGAAGATCAACGCCGTCACCGCCGTGCCGGCCGCCCAGATGAAGCAGATCCTCGTGGACAAAGGGCCGCTCGTGGTCGCCATGGGGGTGGGCGGCGGCTACGGCGGCGCTTTCGACGCCCAGGGCGTCTACCACTGCACCAACGACAGCGGCGCCAACCACGCCGTCGTAATCACCGGCTACGACGACGCCGGCGGCTACTGGATCGTCAAGAACAGCTGGGGCAGCACCTGGAACGGCGACGGCTACTTCAAGGTCGGCTACGGCGAGTGCGCGATCGAGACCTATGCCTACTATGTAGACGTTCCCGCCTCACCCGACATGACGCCGTGGCCCACAGCTTCAGCCACTCAGACGCGCACACCAACCGCCACACGGACGCCGCCCCCGACGAAGACACGAACGCCGACGCGAACGCCGACCCGGACGAAGACGCCAGTCCCAACGCGAACACCGACCCGAACGCCGACGATCACGCCTACGCGGACGCCTACGCGAACTCGCACGCCTGTGCCAACGCGGACACCAACACGAACTCGTACGCCTGTGCCAACGCGCACGCCGACGCGAACGCCCACGCCGACGAGAACGCGTACCCCCACGCGCACGCCCACCCATACGCGGACGCCCACACCGATTCTTGGCTGTGGCGACGTGACGGGCGACGGGATGGTGACAATGGGTGACATGCTGGCCGAGGCCCGCGCAATCGTCCGCGGGGACGAGAACACCCTATACGACGTCAACCGGGATGGAAGGATAGACAACACCGCGCTGACCACAATCGCTCAGCAGCTTGGTCGCCCCTGCAGTCGCTAGGCTTCGTGTACGGCTGAGAAGGGAATCTACCCATTGCGGCCGCGCCAAGAACTCACAGCAGGCCGGGTCTGCACTTTACGCGCTTGAATCCGCAGATCCGGCGAATCACCTCGAGAACTCCTCGAACGAAACAATTACCTAGAGCACGGCGCTGTAGGCGCATCACACAAAGTGCGGTCGAGTGGCAGCATAAGTGTGCTTGACAAACCCATCCGACCGACGCATAATTGGGGCGCTCGTGGTTCCTAGTCGATCCCTCCGCCTGTTCCGGTAGCTTGGAGGTGCAAGATGCGCGTTCGACCCCTGCTCCGCTTTGGGTTGCTGGCACTGGTTGTGGTTGCAGCGCTGATCATGGGCCTATCGCGCTCGGCGGGAACACCGCATGAAGTGCGCGCGCAGGTCGCTGACCCGCCCACACCCACCGGAACGGCCACGGCCATGCCCATGCCCACACCCACCGTCACGCCCACGCCCACCGTCACACCCACACCCACGATCACGTCCACACCCACGATCACACCCACGCCTACCGATACGCCTACACCTACCAACACGCCCACACCGACCGACACCCCCACGCCATGGTCTGACCTCTCAGGCCCCTGGGGGTATGTCTATTCTGTTGGTGGTAGTACGTACGGGGAATGCACAGTCACGCTGTCGCAAGACCAGTATGGTAACCTAACCACCACGACGGGCGGGGAATTCGACTGT
>JBEKXP010000049.1:0-12661 GCA_049511815.1 Dehalococcoidia bacterium | reverse complement strand
TACTACTCGCGTTAGCCAGAGCGGGAGGCCGGAGAATTGATATCTCCTCAACCTTTAGACGGAGAGAGAGAGGGCGTCCCCAGCACGCAGCTTGCGACGCCGCAGATCGAAATCGAAGAGGCGAACGACACATATGCCCGCGTCGTCGCTGAGCCGCTGGAGGCAGGCTTCGGGACGACGATAGGCAACGCCCTGCGGCGCGTCCTCCTCAGCTCGCTGCCCGGAGCGGCGATCACGTCCGTGCGCATCGAAGAGGTCGAGCACGAGTTCTCGACGGTCCCGGGCATCAAGGAGGACACGATGGAGTTCCTCCTGGCCGTGAAGGAGATACGCCTGCGCGGCCTCTCGGACCGGCCGGGCAAGCTGTACCTCGAGGCATCGGGCGAGGGCAGAGTGACGGCCGGAGACATCGCCGCCACCGCCGACTACGAGATCGTGAACCCGGAGCTTCACCTGGCGACCCTCGACTCCCCCGATGCGCATCTGACCGTAGAATTCACGGTCGAGCAGGGGCACGGCTACTGGCCGGCAACGGAGCGAGAGCCGGCTCCGATCGGCGTCATCCCGGTCGATGCCATTTTCACGCCGATCCGCAAGGTGAACTACCAGGTGGAGCGGACGCGCGTCGGCCAGGTGACGGACTACGATCGTCTCGTCCTCGAAGTCTGGACGGACGGCACGGTGACGGGCTCGGAGGCGGTAAGCCGCGCCGCCGGCCTTCTCATCGACCAACTGGTGCTCTACAGCCAGATCGGCAAGCCGCAGCCGGCCATCGTCGAGCGCGGTCTTGGCGTGGGCGCGGCGCTTTCACCCGACCGCTACAATACGCCGATCGAGCAGCTCAACCTTTCAGTCAGGGCCTACAACTGCCTGAAGCGCAGTGGTCTGATGACTGTGGGCCAGGTGCTCGAAAAGAGCGAAGACGACCTGCTGGCGCTACGCAACTTCGGCCGCAAGTCCTACGACGAGCTGCGGGCCAAGCTCATCGAGTTGGGTTTCCTCCAGCCGGAGCCGGAGGAGGAGATGCCGTTGGCTTATGAGGAAGAAGAGGAGGAAGGGGGAGGAGTCGAGCGGGAGGAAGGCGAGCCGGTAAGTGCACTCGGCGCCGCTCTGCTGCAGGCGCTGCGGAAGGTGGGCGAGGACCTCCCTACCGGCGAATCGGAGGAGCCGGAGAGTGGGGCGGAAGCCGGTGAAGGGAAGGATGAAGAGGAGTAGCGAGGCTGCTCGGAGAAGATGAGACATAAAGTCGCTGGTCGAAAGCTGCGGCGGTCGACGCCGCAACGGCAGGCGCTGTTCCGCGGCCTGGTCACGGACCTTCTTCGCTACGAGAAAGTCCGGACGACCGAGGCGAAGGCGAAGGAAGTGCGCGGCATGGCCGAGAAGGTTATCACTCTCGGCAAGGACGGCACGGTCCACGCCCGCCGCCAGGCCCTGCGCGTCGTGACGGACGCCGACGTAGTAAAGAAGGTGTTCGATGACATCGCGCCCCGCTATGCCACTCGACCCGGCGGTTACACGCGCATCGTAAAGCTAGGCCGACGCGTCGGCGACGGCGCGGAAGTGGCCCAGTTGGAGCTCGTCTAAGGGGCAAGGGCCTTATCGGATGAAATGACGTCGCAGCAGCCGGCCGGAGGCGAGGCAAGGCGCATCGCCCTCCTCCTCGAATACGACGGCAGCCGCTACGGCGGATCGCAGATTCAAAAGAACGCCCCGACTATCCAGGTCAGCCTGGAAGGGGCAATAAGGAAGCTCACCGGCAAATCGGCCCGCGTCGCTTTTGCTGGACGGACCGACGCCGGCGTACATGCCCGCGGTCAGGTCGCGTCGTTTCTGACGGAGCGTCGCTTCGACGACGCGGTGTTCGTACAGGGCCTGAACTACTGGCTGCCGGAGGACATCGCAATTCGGGCGGCGCGCGTTGTGCCGCGTGACTACGATGTCCGACGCCGGGCCCGAAATCGCTGGTACCGCTACCTGGTCTATCGCGGCCGGACGCGCTCGCCGTTGTGGCGACAGCGTTCGTGGCACATCAAGGAGCCGTTGGACGAGGCGGCGGTGCGGACGGCGGCAGCCTGTCTTGTCGGCAGACACGATTTCGCGGCGTTCGCCGGCAGGCTGGAGAGTCCGCTGGCGACGAGCGTGCGGACTTTGCGCCGGCTTGACGTGCGCAGCAAAGGTCGACTGGTCGTGTTTGACGCGGAGGCCGACGCCTTCCTGCCACATCAGGTGCGAAGGATGGTCGGCGCGCTGGTTGAAGTTGGGATAGGCCGGCGGACGCCGCAGGACGTGGAGCGAATGCTTCGAGAGGCGAAAGCGGCGACGGCCGGGCCCGCGGCGCCACCGCAGGGGCTCTGCCTGATGCGGGTGAGCTACCCGGACCTGGACTTGGACGAAGAGACGGATATCGATGAAGACGTATAGCGCTAAGGCAAAGGAAATCATACCGCAGTGGCACGTCATTGACGCCGCCGAGCAGCCGCTTGGCCGGATGGCGGCGCGCATCGCATCGCTGCTGCGCGGCAAGCACCGTCCGCAGTTCACGCCGCACATGGACATGCGGGACTTCGTGGTCGTTGTGAATGCGGAGAAGGTGCGGGTGAGCGGTAACAACAAGATGCGTCAGAAGGTGTACCGCCACCACACGCAATACCCGGGCGGACTGAGAGAGATCACGCTCGAGAAGATGATGGCGAAGCACCCGACCCGTGTCATCGAGCACGCAGTGCGGGGCATGCTGCCGCACAACCGTCTGGGCGCGAAGCTGCGCGGTCATCTAAAAGTCTACGTCGGGCCGGAGCACCCGCACACGGCGCAGACTGGCGGCGCACCGAAGAAGCCGCGCAAGGCCGCCGTTCCCGCTGGGCCGAAGGCAAGAACAGAGATCGCGGTCGCAGAGGCGGTCGTCGAAGAGCCCGCAGAGGCCATCGCCGAAGAGCCAGCGGAATCGCCGTCGGAAACCGCGATGGAAGAGCCGGCAGAGACGCTGGTGGTTGAGGAACCGGAAGGCGCGCCGGAAGCGGAGGCCCAGGCAGAAGTAGTCGCCGGCGGCACGCAGGAGGAGAGCTCAAGTTGAACCAGCACTACTACGCAGGCACCGGTCGCAGAAAGACAGCCGTAGCGCGCGTGCGCCTGTATCCGGGCGGCGGCGCAATCGTCATAAACGGTAAGCCGATGGAGGAGATCTTCAACCGACCCGCGCATCAGAGTCTTATCCTCAAGCCGCTCCAGGTGAGCGCGCAGTCCGACAAGTTCAACGCGCAGGTGAAAGTCGAGGGCGGCGGCATCAGCGCCTGGGCGGGAGCCGTTGCTCACGGCATGGCGCGGGCCCTCGTGGCCATGGACGAGAAGCTGAAGAAGCCGCTGCGAGATAACGGCCTGCTTACTCGCGACTCCCGCGTCAAGGAGCGGAAGAAGTACGGCCTGAAGCGGGCCCGCAAGGCGCCTCAGTACACCAAGCGCTAGCCGGACGATTTCGAGTTCGAGAAGGGCGGGCGGCATGCTCGCCCTTCTCTTTGTGCCGCGTTTGATTGTTTGTTGTTTGCAAAAAGATCATGTCTTGTGAATCTAATTGGGGCGCGCTTGTATGATTGACCGTTGAAGAGGCCTACTGGCGGGCGGACTGGCGGGCAACCCGGAGGGGCAGGTTCGGGCGCGGCCGGTTGACGAAGTGTCATCAGGGCCATGTTCTCCGAGACGACGGCGGATGGCAAGGGGGAAATGGCACCGGGCTATCTGGCTTCCGCCAGGCGGCGCTTCAGGAGGTCGATTGCGGGCATCGGCGACGGGCGAACGCCGTTCAGCATCGCCAGATAATAGCTGACCCAGTCGCCGAAGTAGATCGCCGTCAGCACCCGCGCAAGGTCGCTTTCGCCCCGCGCTTCGACCTGCTCGCTCGCGACGCCGGCCGCCTCCAGAAGGTCGCGCGTGCCGCCGTAGCGAAGAATGTTGCGTGGGTTCAGCTTCGGATGCGAGAGGAACACCACGTGCGCTCTCTCCGCAATCGTCGGCGGCAGGCCGAAGCCCTCGACAGCGTTGTGGTTTAGCTCCGAGATCTCCTCGTAGAAGGCCCACACCTTGCTGTTCTCGTTGAGTTGCGTCTTCCAGCGATGCGCCGCCTCCGTGAGCGCCTCTGCCGCGAAAATGACCGGCAGCTTCCCCTGAAGGCGCGTCGCAAGCTGCTTGGCGGCGTTCTTCTCCAGCGGGATTGCATCGCCGATCTCCTGACGCAACGATTCCATCAGCGCAATCGCTTCGTCGACGTCGAGCGATTGGTCGGGCAGGACTGCCGCGGCCGCTGAGAGCGCCAGCAGCGGCATGAGGCTGTGGCCCAGCGCCGAGCGCGGCTCGCCCTCGTATTGGAAGACGTACGCCGGCACCTGCTCCGACTCTGCCAGCGCCAGCAGCCGCCCGCCGGTCGTGATGACCAGTTTTTTCGCCCTGCCGGCGAGCGCCTTTCCGAAAGCAGACAGAGTTTCCTCCGTCTCGCCGCTGAAGCTGCAGGCCACGACGAGAGTGTGCTCATCGACGGATGGCGGAAGATCGTAGCCGCGGATCACGGAGACGGTCTTATGGCCGCTGCGCAGCGCCAACGACCTCACGATGTCGCCGGCGATCGCGGAGCCGCCCATGCCGAGCACCAGGACCGAGTCAATTTCGGCGAACTCGCGCGGGAAAGGGAAGCTTTTCGCCTGCTGCCAGGCCTCGCGGCACTGCTCGGGGAGCGCGCGGATGCGGTCGAGGAGGCCCTCAGGGTCCAGGCGCTCGAAGGTCAGGCGGTCGTCAAGAGAGTGCATCCTGCCCGACCTCCTGCTCCGGCAGGCCGGCAAGCTCACGGCCCGCCTTCAGCAGGCTCCGCACCAGCGCCTTGTCCGGCACTTCCGTGTAGATGCGCAGGAGCGGCTCCGTGCCGGAGAAGCGCAGCAGCAGCCAGCCGCCGTTCTCCAGGTTGAAGCGGTAGCCGTCGGTGTCGTCCTGGGCTGTAACTCTAACGCCGGCTATCGCGGTCGGGTGCGCCGACGCAACGCGCGTTTGCACCGACTCTTTCTCTGCCGCCGGCATTCTGATGTCGACCCGGTCGTAGTAATGTGGCCCCACGCGCCTGTAGAGGTCCGCCAGCAGCTCCGACGGCCGCTTGCCGGTGCGGACCATGAAGTCGAGCATCGCCAGCGCCGCCAGAACGCCGTCGCGCTCGGGCAGGTGGCCGCGGAAAGCGTAGCCGCCGCTCTCTTCGCCGCCGATCAGCCCGTTCGTCTCAATCATCTTGGGCCCGAGGTACTTGAAGCCGACCCTGGTCTCGTAGACGGGGACGTTGTACAGCTCGCCCAGGCGCATGACCATCCGCGTTGTCGTGAGCGACTTGATGATCGGCCCGCGTTCGCCGCGCGCTTCCAGGAGATAGTACGTGAGCAGTCCGAAAACCTGGAGCTGGTCGACATAGACACCGTTCTCGTCCACAAGCCCGAAGCGGTCCGCATCTCCGTCGACCGCCAGGCCGACGTCGGCTTTCTCGCGGCGCACGAGCTCCATGAGGCCGGTCAGGTTGCGGCCGATGGGCTCCGGCGCGCCGATTCCTGGGAAGAGTGGATTCCGCTCGCCGTGCAGCTCGATGACGCGCAGGCGACCGCCGGCGAGTAGCTCCGGAAGATAGCCCTGACCGCTCCCGTACATTGCGTCGACGCAGACAGTGAAACCGGCAGCCCGCAGCGGCTCCAGGTCGATGAGCTTCTTGAGTTGAGCCATGTACGCCGGCCGCGGGTCGAAAAGCTCGATGAGCCCCTGTTTCTGTGCCTCGGCGAGCGGCATGCGCTGAACCGCCCCGGACGCCTGGATCTCCTCCAGCGGCGCCTCCAGTTTCGCCACTACCTCCGGCGAGGCGCTGCCGGCGTATTCGGGCTTGTACTTGAAGCCGTTGTAGCGCCAGGGATTGTGGCTGGACGTAATCATCGCCGCGCCGCCCGCCTGCTTGTCCAGCACCGCCCAACTGACGGTCGGCGTGGGCGTAGCGCGGTCGCACAGGTACGCCTTGATGCCATTCCCGGCGATGACCTCGGCGACGGCGGCGGCGAAATCCTCGGAGGCAAAACGCGTGTCGTAGCCGACGATGAGGCCTCGCGACGCCATGCCGCTCTCCTTGAGGAAGCGCGCGACGCTCTGGGCGCATACGCGCACGTTGGCGAAGGTGAAATCGTCGCCGATGATTGCCCGCCATCCGTCGGTCCCGAACTTGATCTCGCTAGCCATTCTGGTCTCTGTCCTTCCCAGCAAGATGTGACGCGGCCTCGCTCACGTCCTTCACATTGTCGATTGGTTTCCAGTAGGCGTTGCTCTTGAAGCCAAACAGCTTCCCTTGCGCGGCAAGCTCCGGGAAGACCGTCGTCTCGTGGTCGCCTATCTCCGGTAGCATGGCGAAGAACTCGCGCTCCAGTGCGTAGACGCCGGCGTTCACCCAGTAGGGCAGCAATGGCTTCTCATCGAAGCCGGCGATCCGGCTGTCACGCGAGAGCCTGACGACGCCGAATGGGCTGCGCAGCGGCGCCAGCATGACGGTTGCGACGGCGCCGGTCTGGCGATGACGGCGCAGCAGCGGCGCCATCGGCTGCTCGACAATGTTGTCGCCGTTCGTGCCGATGACCGTCTTCTCGGTCGCGGGGACCTGCTGGAAGCCGCGCCGAAAGGCGCCGCCGCGACCCAACGGCGTGTCCTCGATCGAGTAGAGGATGCGGAGGCCGAGAGCGCTGCCATCGCCGAAGTGCCGCTGGATCGCTTCGTGCTTGTAGCCGCAAAGGAGCACCGCGTCGGTGACGCCGTTACCCGCAAGCCACTCCAGGTGGTGCTGGAGGATGGGCTTGTCGTTGAGGAGGACCATGGGCTTGGGGCGGTCTGCGGTCAGAGGACGGAGTCGCTCGCCTTTGCCTCCTGCCAGCACCAGCGCAAACATATCTGTGCCCGCTCCTTCAGGCTATCGTCTCACATCAGAAGGCTGATATCCAGAGGACGATCGCGAGTCTATGGAACGTCGGTCAGCGAAGGCGAAGGCGCTCCGAGACCGACCACGCCGCCGGAAGAACGAATGCCGCCGCTATGATTTTCGCGAGGTCGCCGGGAATGAAGGGCAGCAGTCCTGTCTGCGCGACAGCGCGCGGCCCGACGAAGAAGGCCAGCCAGGGCAGCCCGAACGCGTAGATAAGGGCCTCGCCTAGCAACAGCGCGATTATCACGCGCTTGCCGCGGTCCCAGCCGCGCTCGGAGAACCAGCCGACGAGCAACGCAGCCGCCGCAAAGCCGAGGATGTAGCCGCCGGTCGGCCCGCTCACGACGGCCCAGCCGCCGCTGCCGCCGTTGAAGACCGGCAGTCCGCAGGCGCCGACCAGCCAGTAGCAGGAAATCGTCGTGAAGCTGGCGCGACTCCCCAGCAGCGCGCCCGTGAGAAGGACGGCGAACGTCTGGCCCGTCACCGGCACCGGCGTGAAGGGGAGCGGGAAGCGAAGCTGAGCGGATAACGCGAGCAGAGCCACGCCGGCACCGACCAGAAGCGCCTGCGTCGCCAGCGTCCGGCGACGAACTAGAGCGAATGCGAGAGGAGGCTCGGGAACGGCGATTTGCATGCTCTGTCCCACCAAGCAGCTTCGAGGAAGGGAGGGCCGCTATCCAGCGCGGCAAGTCGACGGCACGGGGCCGCTAGTATCCCAGGTAAGCGCGGCGGACCGCTTCGTCCTTTCGCAGATTCTCGCCCGTGTCTTCCAGGACGACCCTGCCGATCTCCAGGACGTATCCGTAGCGGGCGATGCGCAGCGCAGACCCGGCGTTCTGCTCGACGAGGAGGATGGTGATGCCCTCGTTTTCATTCAAGGTTTTGACGATTCCGAAGATTTGCTGCACTATCAGCGGCGCCAGGCCGAGAGACGGCTCGTCGAGAAGCAAGATGCGTGGGCGGGCCATCAGGGCGCGGCCAATCGCCACCATCTGCTGCTCGCCGCCGCTGAGAGTGCCGGCCGCCTGACCGTGGCGCTCCTTGAGTACCGGAAAATAGCCGAAGACGCGATCGATGTCCCGTCGCACGGCGCGCCAGTCACGGCGGATGTAGGCACCGAGCCGGAGGTTCTCCATCACGGTGAGCTCGGGGAAGATCTGTCTGCCCTCCGGCACTTGAGAGATGCCGATCTGAACGATCTTTTCCGGCGACAGCTTTTCGATGCGCTTTCCCAGGAACTCGATCTGCCCCTTGACCGGGTGCACGAGGCCGGAGATCGTACGCAGAGTGGTGCTCTTGCCGGCGCCGTTTCCCCCCAGGATTGTGACGATGGCGCCTTCCGGCACCTCCAAAGAAACGCCGCGCAGGGCCATAATCGGTCCGTAGGCAGTGTAGAGATCGCGAATTACAAGCACTATTGCTCTTCCCCCAGATAAGCTCGAATTACCTCCGGGTTCTTTTGCACCTCCGCGGGCGTCGCTTCGGCGATCTTCTTGCCGAAGTCCAGGACGCAAACCCTGTCGGAGACGTCCATCACCAGCGCCATGTGGTGCTCGACCAGCAGGATGGTGACGCCCAGGTCACTGCGGATGGAGCGGATGAGCCGGCCCAACGCCTGCATCTCCTCGTGGCTGAGGCCGCTCGCGGGCTCGTCGAGGAGAACGAAGCGCGGTCGCGAGACCAGGGCGCGTGCCAGCTCGACCCTCTTCTGCACGGCGAAGGGGAGCCCGGCGACGGGAACGTCGCGCAGCCCTTCGAAGCCTAACACTTTCAGTACGTCCTCGGCCCGCTTGCGGGCGAACTTTTCTTCGCGCATCACCTGAGGCAGACGGAATAAGCAGTCGACAAGGGTGCTCTTCATCAGGACATGCTGGCCGACGAGCAGGTTCTCGAGCACCGTCATGGATGGGAAGAGCGCGAGGTTCTGGAAAGTGCGCGAGATGCCGGTGCGGATCACCTTGTAAGGTGGCATCTTGAGCAGTTCGTGCCCCTCGAAGCGCACTGAGCCTTTATCCGCGTCGTACACGCGGGTGATGCAGTTGAAAAGCGTAGTCTTCCCGGCGCCGTTGGGGCCAATGAGCCCCATGATCTCGCCTTCCTCCACATGGAAGGACACGCCATCAAGCGCCACCACGCCGCCGAAGTGGATTGATAGATCGTTGATTTCCAGTTGAGCCATTAGACTAACCCAATTGTAGGGCCGAATGCCCTAAGAGTATAGAGTCTTACGTGCCTTACATGAAGCGGCGAGGCGAAATGCCCCGCGTCCCCTTGGCGCTTCCTGGCGCGCCTGGAGGGATTCGAACCCCCGACCCTCGGTTCCGAAGACCGATGCTCTTTCCGCTGAGCTACAGGCGCGAGCCCAATCCCTGACGGCCCCGCCAGTCTATCACAGCGAAGCCTCGTCAACAACTCAGGGGACGGTGCAAACGCGCCGGAGCGAGAGTTCATTCGTCGGCCGACCTATGGAGTCGCCGTGCCGGACGGCTGAGGCGCGGGCTGCGGCGTGCCGGAGCCGATTTGAAGCTGGATTACGGCCTGGGCGTAGGTCGGGTCCTGCGCGAACGTCTGCGCCGTCACGGTGCCACTCCACGGCGGGGAAGTCAGGTTGTTTTGGAAAAAGAGGGACGACACGCCGCTTTGGTCTGGTTGGTTCGTCACGGTGAAGGCCGCATTCGATAGCTGCGTCTGATAGTAGTCGATGATGTCCTTCGGTGTCGCGACTGCAAGAAGAGAGACCTGCCATTGCACGCTACCATTGGAACGCGACCAGGCAGTGTCCGCGACGTTGGCGTTGGGATAGATGGGAATCTGCGACGGCCAACCGGACGGCAAAGGCTTGCTTGGATCCGGCTTGAAGGGCTCGCTTGTTGGAGTCTGGGCGGGGGTCGTCTGAAGGGAAGTATAGATAACGGAACCGCCACCGCTCTCCGGCTGAATCACCAGAGTGCCCGCCATTGTGGGATCACCGGTATTGGCGAACTGCAGAGCTGAGATCTTGCCCCGGCTGGTGGACGCCTCTATTTGCCAGGGCGGAGTATCGAAGGCCTGCTCGTAGAAGGCATAGACATCATTGACCGAATCGCCCGTCTCGCGCAGTACGCTGTCGTCCTTCAGACCGCCGGCGCCTGTGGTTACGACGGACCCGAGGAGACTCGCTCCTGGATACGCGGGAAGATCGGCGGGCAGATCGTCGGGAACCTTCCCGAGCATTACCTGACTCTGCGTGTCCGGGCTCTGGCCGGCTTCGACGAACTTTTGGACGATTGCCTGCGCCTTGCTATCGGAACCACCGCTGCCGCCGCAACCGACAGCAACAAAACCGCCGACAAGGGCGAGGCCCAGGAAAGCGGTCAGCGGGATGAGATAGAAGCGTTTTGCCGGACGATTGACGGTGGATGGCATTTAGACTCCTGAAAGGCCGCGCGGCTGATTGAACTGGGGTGGACGGAGGGATTCGAACCCTCGATCTCCAGGGCCACAACCTGGCGCCTTAAACCGCTCGGCTACGCCCACCGCAGAGTTGCTTCTCCCGATTGCTGCGGC
The DNA here is from genome assembly GCA_049511815.1 of Dehalococcoidia bacterium. Lineage (GTDB taxonomy): Bacteria > Chloroflexota > Dehalococcoidia > DSTF01 > JALHUB01 > JALHUB01. The sequence goes on along the minus strand of JBEKXP010000049.1, from coordinate 2,145 downwards.
GTCCCTTCCAAGAACCGCTAAATCCAGCTGCCCAATGAGAGCAAAACGGCAGACAGCCTCTGCCGCTATTGCTGGCAGTTTACCACGGGGCCGAACGGGAATCAACGGCACCAGAGATTCGGTCGCGAGAGATGCAGCCGCAGAGGGGAGACGAGAAGAAAAACGAAGAATGTCTTCAGTTTCGGAAGGTTTTACCGATTGTTAACTTGGCAGCTATAGGCGGACAACATCTGAGAGAGAGAATACGAGCGTACCTCCTACCAAATATTTGAAAGCCGTCTGTGGTTTGAGGGTACCAGAGGCGGTCTGGATTGGCGGAAGGCGGCCAGGCTCCCCCGGCCGTCTTCTGCTATTCTTGACGATTTCTCAGTTCTCCAGCGCATTCGCAACATCCGCCAGGCCCAACTCTTCCAGCTTAGCGCGACTCGGCCGGCACGTCTCCGCGTCCCAACCGCAAGCTTCGAGGTACTCTCGTTGAAGCGCGTCCGCGTCTAGCTTTATGCCAGCGTGCGGGCCTTCCGCCAGCGTAGCCTCGCCGCTGACCCGCGCCGGTATCTTGCGTTTCGCCGGGTTGTTGCCCTCTCGCACTTCGAACGCCATACGCAGATTGGCTATGCGTTCGCCGGCCAGCTTCAACTCGTCAAGGGTCATGTCCCAGCCGGTTGAAGCGTTGATCCAGATGGGAATCTGATCGTTTGCAGCGCAGGAGGCGACGAAAAGACACAGACCACAGCTGTTTACGACGTGCATATACTCTGCCGCGCCCTTGTGGTAGGCTCCGCGGCCCGTCGCCTGTGTCCTGTCTTTCACCCGTTCGCCCAGGTTCCAGCCACGACGCGGGCTCGGGTCCCACTGCGTGTGGCGCGCGGGCGTAGGGTCAAGCGTATAGGTCGTGAGGAAGTCGGGCGAAAGCTTGGGGTCATGCATGGGGAGCTCCTCGCCGCCGATCTCCATCGCGAAGGGCTGAGACGCCGGACCGAGGTTTTGTGCTGCCCTGCGCACGCCGTCGGCAAGCACGTCGCCGAAGCCCTCGCGTTCGCCGATCTTCTTCAGCATCGATAGCGTCGCCTCGGCGTTCCCCCAGCGGAGGTCGATGCCGGCGGTGTCCTCCTTGCTGATAACGCCATTCTCGTAGCATTCGATGGCGAAAGCGATTACAGCGCCGGCGGCGATAGTGTCGAGGCCATAGGCGTTGCAAAGGTGGTTGGCATAGGTCAGCGAGTCGAGGTCGCTGTTCAGGAGCAGAGCGCCGAAGGCGTTCAGCGTTTCGTACTCAGCGCGGTGCGTGTGACGTGGGTAGGGGAACTTCGGGTTGTTGGACTCTTTGCTCTCAGCTCCGCAGGCGATGGGGCAATGCCAGCAGCCGTAGCTCTTTTCCATCTTCGCGGCGTGGACCGCAGGGTCAAGATTGTTGATGTCGGGGAGGTCTATCGAGCCGACGCCACCCCAGTTCTTGACAGGCGCGTCGCCCGAGAGCGCTGAGGACGCCGCGATTCCAGGTGTTCCGAACTTGTGGAAGAAATCGACAAGCGGCTTTCTAAAGCCGTCCAGAGCTTCGCGCACTCTTGCTTGAACCTCTCTGTCACGAGATATTATGCCGGCGCGGGAAGATACGACGGCGACGGCCTTGAGCCTCTTCGCTCCCATCACGGCGCCGAGACCGCTTCGAGCCGCCAGCCGGCCATGCTGGTTGCAGATGCCGGCCATCAGTGACAGCTTTTCGCCGGCCGGTCCGATGCAGGCGACGCTCGTCTTCCTGCCGTGGCGCTCCTGGAGCTTTGCCTCGGTCTGGATAGCGTCCAGCCCCCAGAGGTCCGAGGCGCCCCGCAGCTCTGCGACACCGTCGTCGATGAAGAGATAGACGGGCTTTTCGGAAATTCCGGCCACCAGAACGCCATCCCAGCCGGCGTTCTTCAATACCGGCCCGAAGTCGCCGCCGGAGTTGGCGTCGCCCCAGCCGCCGGTCTTCGGTGATTTGGCCATGACCTGATAGCGATTTCCGAAGAACGGCGTGCCGGTAAGGAGGCCGGGCATGAAGGCGAGGACGTTCGCGGGCCCCAGCGGGTCGCAGCCGCGCGGAATGCGGTCAAAGAGGAAGCGCGAGCCCGCGCCGTAGCCGCCGAGATAGCGACGGAAGAATTCGGC
>JBEKXP010000048.1:0-12824 GCA_049511815.1 Dehalococcoidia bacterium | reverse complement strand
ACCGGCTCGAAGGCCTGGATGCCCAGGCGGTGCAGAGTCGGCGCGCGGTTCAGGAGAACGGGTCGCGTCTTGATCACCTCGTCCAGCACGTCCCACACTTCGGGCCGCCCGCGCTCGACGATTCGCTTGGCGCTCTTGATGTTGTGCGCCATGCCCTTGTCGACCAGGGTGTGCATGATGAACGGCTTGAACAGCTCCAGCGCCATCCGCTTCGGCAGGCCGCACTGGTGCAGCTTCAGGTTCGGGCCGACGACGATGACGGACCGCCCCGAGTAGTCCACGCGCTTGCCCAGCAGGTTCTGGCGGAAGCGCCCTTGCTTGCCCTTCAGCATGTCCGAGAGGGACTTCAGCTTGTGATTGCCCTGGCCGGATACGGCGCGTCCACGGCGGCCGTTGTCGATAAGCGAGTCGACCGCCTCCTGGAGCATGCGCTTCTCGTTACGAATGATGATCTCCGGCGCGCCGAGGTCGAGCAGTCGCTTCAAGCGGTTGTTGCGGTTGATGACGCGGCGGTAGAGGTCGTTCAGGTCGCTGGTGGCGAAGCGGCCGCCGTCGAGCTGCACCATTGGGCGCAGGTCAGGCGGAAGCACCGGCAGGACAGTGAAGACCATCCACTCCGGCTTGTTGCCGCTCTTCCGCAGCGCCTCGACGACGCGCAGGCGCTTGACCGCCTTCTTGCGTCGCTGACCGCTGCTGGACTGCGTCTCGGTTTGCATCCTCTCGGCGAGCCGGTCCAAGTCCAGCCGCTGGAGCATCGTGTACAGCGCTTCCGCGCCCATGCCGGCGGAGAACACGTCGCCGACCTTGTCCTCCAGCTCGCGTAGCTTGGCGTCGGTCAACAGCGTGATACGGTCGTGGGTTATCGGGTCCTTCATGTCCTCCAGCTCCACCATCCGCTCGCGGTACTGCGTCCCGACCGTCTCGCGCTCTTCCTGCATCTTCTTGCGCAGCGGTTCCGTCTCCGTGGCGGCGGAAGCCTTCTTCTCTTCGATGGCGGCGTCGGCCAGGAGCGTGCGGTCGGATCGCTTCTGCGCGAACTCCGCCTCCAGCTCCGAGACCCGCGCTTGAGCCATCGTCTTCAGGCTTTCCAGCGCCTCCGCGGTCACCGCTTCGCCCTTGGAGACGATCTTCTGCCCCTCGAACGTTACGTCCTTCGTCGCAGCCTTCGTCATGCGGCCGCTCAAGTGCTTCTCAAGCGCGGCGGCCTGCGTCATGACAGCGTCGACGCTCTTGGGGAACTCCTCGTCCAGCGCCAGAAGCGCCTCGTCGCGCTCCGCTTCGATCTTCGCGATCGCTTCGTCGCGCGCCAGCTCGATCTCCGTGATCTTCTCGACGTATTCCTTCTCGCGCTCCACAGACTCGTGCTCCATCTCTTCGTGGAGCCGCTCCAGGGCGCGTTCCTTGGCGTCTTCGTCGACCTGGGTGATGATGTGCTGGGCGAAGTAGAGAACGCGCTCCAGGCTGCGCGGCGAGATGTCGAGCAGCAGGCCAAGCCGGCTGGGCGTGCCCTTCACGAACCAGATGTGGCTCACCGGCGAGGCGAGCTCGATGTGGCCCATGCGCTCGCGGCGCACCTTGCTTCGCGCCACCTCGACACCGCACTTGTCGCAGATAATGCCCTTGTAGCGCACGCGCTTGTATTTGCCGCAGTAACACTCGAAGTCCTTGGTCGGGCCGAAGATCTTCTCGCAGAAGAGGCCGTCTTTTTCCGGCTTGAGCGTCCGGTAGTTTATCGTCTCCGGCTTCAGCACCTCCCCATAAGACCATGACCGGATCTGCTCCGGCGATGCGAGGGCTATTCGAACAGCATTGAAATCATTAACTTCCAGCACTTAACAAATCCTCCCCTTCGAAGCCCTGAAGGTTGATGCCCAGCTCCGGCACTTCTCCAGTTTCCTCGACGAAGGTCACTCTTTCTTCATCCTCGTTCAGTACTTCTACAGCCAGCCCCAGGCTCTGGAGCTCCTTCACAAGCACCTTGAAGGACTCCGGGACGCCCGGCTCCAGCACGTTCTCGCCTTTGACGATGGATTCGTATGTCTTTACGCGCCCGACGACGTCGTCGCTCTTCACCGTCAGCATCTCTTGCAGGATGTGAGCGGCGCCGTACGCCTCCAGCGCCCACACCTCCATCTCACCGAAGCGCTGGCCGCCGAACTGCGCCTTGCCGCCCAACGGCTGCTGTGTGATGAGAGAGTAGGGGCCGGTGGAGCGGGCGTGAATCTTGTCTTCTACCAGGTGGACCAGCTTCATCATGTAGATGTAGCCAATCGTCACCGGCTGATTGAAGGCTTCACCGGTTCGACCGTCGTATAGCGTCTGCATTCCGAATATCGGCGGCGGCGCACCCGTTGCCCGGAGCACCTTCTCCGACTTCTGGGTCAGCGTCTCGAGCGGCAGGCCCCGCACTTTTGTCTCGCCCTGTTCTTCGAGCCAGAGCTCCAGGCAGGCCCGCTTGGCGGCACCGACATTTCCGTCGTCCATCACGTCGCGCGTCACGTAGCCGCGCTCCGCAAGCCACGGCTCGAGCTTTTCGAGGTCGAGCCTGGCCCCGTAGGGATTGTGGTCCTGCCCATCGGACTCGGCGCGGACGGCGTTTGCCTTTACGGCCAGCCAGGTTCGCCCCAACGCGTCCTCGATGCGCTTGTCATCCGCCCCGTCGAACACGGGCGTGACGGCGCGGAAGCCGAGGGTCTCCGCCGCCCAGCCAAGGTGCGTCTCCAGCACCTGGCCGACGTTCATGCGGCTGGGAACGCCGACGGGGTTGAGAATAATGTCGATGGGCCTGCCGTCCTCGAGGTAAGGCATGTCCTCCACCGGCAGGATACGGGCGATGACGCCCTTATTGCCGTGGCGGCCGGCCATCTTGTCGCCTTCCATGATCTTGCGCCGCTGGGCGATGGCGACGCGGACGAGGCGGCTGACGCCCGCCGGCAGCTCGTCGTTGTCGTCGCGGGAGAAGACTTTTACATCGATAACTTTGCCCTTTTCGCCGTGCGGCACCCGCAGAGACGTGTCTTTCACGTCACGCGCCTTGTCACCGAATATGGCCCGCAGCAGCTTCTCCTCCGCGGTCAGCTCCGTCTCGCCTTTGGGCGTGATCTTGCCGACGAGGATGTCGCCGGGGTCGACCTCGGCGCCGACGGAGATAATGCCTTCCTCGTCGAGGTTGCGCAGGCTCTCCTCGCCGACGTTCGGTATGTCGCGTGTTATCTCTTCCGGGCCCAGCTTCGTATCGCGGGCCTCGGTCTCATGCTTCTCGATGTGGATGGAGGTGAACTTGTCTTCCTCCACTATGCGCTTGGAGATGACGATTGCGTCCTCGAAGTTGTAGCCTTCCCAGCTCATAAAGGCGCAGAGTACACTCTGGCCAAGTGCCAGCTCGCCGCCCTCCGTCGATGAGCTGTCGGCGAGAGGCTGCCCGTCCACGACGCGCTGCCCCTTTTCGACGATCGGCCGCTGGCTGATGCACGTCCCCTGGTTAGAGCGGACGAACTTTATCAGCGGATAGGCCTTGTCCTCGCCGGAGTCGTAGCGGACGCGGATCTCGCGGGCGTCCAGGCCGGAGATTTCACCGTTGCCCTGGGCGCAGATCACCTGCCCCGAGTCCTGCGCTGTTTGCGCCTCCATGCCCGTCGCGACCAGCGGCGCTTCCGGACAGAGCAGGGGCACGGCCTGACGCTGCATGTTGGAACCCATCAGGGCGCGCGGCGCGTCGTCGTGCTCCAGGAACGGTATGAGCGAGGTGGCGACGCTCAGGATCTGCTTCGGCGATACGTCCATAAAGTCGACGTGCTGCGGCACCTCCATGTGGAAGCGCTCGCCGATACGCACCTCGACTTTCTCTTCGATGAAATGGTTCTCCGCGTCGAGCAGCGCATTCGCCTGCGCGACAACGTACTTCTCCTCCTCGTCCGCCGACAGATAGACGATCTCGTTGGAGACGTAGGGCTGGATGGCGACCTGCTTCGGCGCCAGCGACGCCAGTTTCTTCGCCAGAGCGGGGGTTATGCTTTCGCCCGCTTTGGCCAGCGTCTTGCCGCCCTTGTCGGTAGCGGGCTCACGCACCATCTTGCGGATAAGCTCCGGCGAGTCGGCCGGCAGCGCCTTCACGACCTTGCGGTACGGCGTCTCGATGAAGCCGAACTCGTTGATAATCGAATAGGTCGCCAGGCTGCCGATGAGGCCGATGTTCGGGCCTTCCGGCGTCTCGATTGGACAGATGCGACCGTAGTGGCTGTGGTGCACGTCGCGCACGTCGAAGCCGGCGCGGTCGCGGGAAAGGCCGCCGGGGCCCAGCGCGGAGAGACGGCGCTTGTGCGTCAGCTCCGCCAGCGGGTTCGTCTGGTCCATGAACTGCGACAATTGAGAGCCGCCGAAGAACTCTTTCATCGAAGCCACGACGGGCCGGATGTTGATGAGGGCACTCGGCGTCGCCTGGTCGGGGTCGGTGATCGTCATGCGCTCGCGGACCACGCGCTCCATGCGCAGCAGGCCGATGCGGAACTGATTCTGGATCAGCTCGCCGACCGCGCGCACCCGCCGGTTGCCCAGGTGGTCAATGTCGTCGGAGTGGCCCTGGCCGTTGGTCATGCGGATCATCTCCGCGACGATCGCCCGCAGGTCTTCCGGCGTCAGCGTGCGCGTCGCCTGCGGCACCCCGACCTCCAGTCGCTTGTTCACCTTGTAGCGCCCAACGCGGCCCAGGTCGTAGCGGCGCGGGTTGAAGAACAGCGACGTGACGAGGCCGCGGGCGTTCTCCAGCGTCGGTGGGTCGCCGGGGCGAAGGCGCCGGTAGAAGTCCATCAGCGCCTCTTGCTTGTTGCTGGCCGACTCGCGCTCCAGCGTCGAGTGAATGAAGTGATGGTCGGGGTTCGTATCGATGCCCTCGAACAGGGCGAGGATCTGTTCGTCCAGGCCGAGCTGCGTGTCGTCGGTTACGCCTTCTTCTGAGGAGATGGCGCGCAGCAGCGTGGTGATTGGTATCTTGCGCTTGCGGTCCACCTTGACGGAGATGATGTCTTTATTGCTTACCTCGAACTCGAGCCAGGCTCCCCGATTCGGGATGAGCTTGGCGGCGCAGAGGTCGCGGCCGCTGCTAGGGTCGCTGTCCAGTGTGAAATAGACGCCGGGCGAGCGCACCAACTGCGATACGACAACGCGCTCGGCGCCGTTGATGATGAACGTTCCCTGGTCAGTCATGAGGGGGAAGTCGCCCATGAAGAGGAGCTGCTCCTTAACCTCGCCGGTCTCCTTCACAGTGAGGGAGACCCACACGCGCAGCGGCGCCGCGAAAGTGACGTCGCGTTCGCGGCATTCCAGCTCGGAGTACTTCGGCTCGCCGAACTCGTAGTCGCCGAAGCGCAGCTCCATGCGGGTGCCTGTGAAGTCCTGCACCGGCGATATCTCGTCGAACAACTCTCGCAGGCCTTCCCTCTGGAACCAGCGGAACGAGTCCAACTGCACCTGTACGAGGTTGGGCATGTCCAGTACGTGGGCGATGCGAGCGTAGCTCTTCTCGATGCGCGGCGCATGATCGCCTGCACGGACTATTTCTCTGGAGATTGTCATATCACTTCTCCTCAAGAGCCTTTAAGTCCGCAGTCTCTTGTGGTCAAAGGGCGGAAACTACCATAAGTCCTTTTTCTGGGGAAAAAGACGACAAAGGGGGTTCTTCTGTCTATTCGCAACCACAGTCAGTATATCAAAGACCGAAGTGCGAAGTCAACCGCTAAATATATAGTTTTCTCCCCGATACCGCAATCCCTGATCCCTAATTTTGCTTGCCCGCTCGCCGCCGGGCCGCGCGCCTGCTAGAATCAGGCAACGCCAGCGGAGAGATAACCCATGGACGCACCGGCTGACCGCTCGAAATCGCTTGTTCTTCTCTTTACCGGCGACGGCAAGGGGAAGACAACGGCCGCCCTCGGAATCCTTCTGCGCGCCTGGGGAAGAGGCCTGCGCGTTAGCATGCTCTCCTTCATCAAGGCGGCGGACGGCGACTACGGCGAACAGCGGGCCGCCCGAAAGTTGGGCATCGAGATCGGCGCCGTCGGACGCGGCTTCACCTGGCTGTCCGACGACATCGAAAAGGACCGGGCGATGGCCCTGGACGGCTGGCGGCAAGCGCGGGAGAAGATCGCCTCCGGCTCCTACGACGTGGTGGTGCTCGACGAGCTTACGTACCCCATCGCGCTGGGCTGGCTCTCGGCAGACGAAGTCATCGACGCGTTGCGGCAGCGGCCCGAAGGCGTACACGTCGTCGTCACCGGCAGGAAAGCGCCGGACCGCCTCATCGCCTTCGCCGACCTGGTGACGGAGATGCGGGAGGTCAAGCATCCCTTCCAGGACGGCAGCGAAGCCGTCGCGGGAATCGACTACTAGCACATTCGGCCAACCTTTGACGTTCCCTCTAACGACCGGCGACGCGATGAAGCGACGGGGCGGGCCGTCGCTTCATCACACCGAGAAGGGGGGAACGGTATCGCTAGCTGCTCCACTGAGCGAGCGTCACGTCGATATCCTGCTTGTTGCCGTTGCGCAAGATGTGCAGTGTGACCTTATCGCCCGGCTGCTTCCCGTTGATATAGTTGACCAGGTCATCGAACGTATTCGTCGTCACGTTGTCCACGCCGGTGATGACGTCACCACCGGGCGGCGCCGTCAGCGAGTTCGACGACGACTGGGAGGCGCCCTGAACGCCCGCCGCGGCCGCGGGGCCGCTCGAGTCGACCTCCACCACGTATACGCCCTGCGTTACCGGCAGGTCCAACTGCTTCGACAGCGAAGCCGTGACCGTTTGACCGGAGATGCCCAGCTTGGCGTGCTGCACCGTCTGGCCGCCTTCCAACTGGGTCAGCGCCTGCTTTGCCGCGTTGATAGGAATGGCGTAGCCGACGCCGGCGAACGTTCCCGAACCGCTGGGATTCTCGATCGCGGTGTCGATGCCGATCACTTCGCCGCTCATGTTCACGAGCGGCCCACCGGAGTTGCCCGGGTTGATGGCAGCGTCTGTCTGGATGAGCGCCCGCAGCGGCATGTTCTGCTGCTCCGCTAGCGTCCGGTCCAGACCGCTGACGATACCTTCCGTGACGGTCCCGTCGAGGCCGAACGGGTTGCCGATAGCGATGACGCTCTCGCCGATGCGGATCTGGTCGGAATCGCCCAGCGTGGCCGCAGTCAGCGTGACGCCGGTGAAGTCCGCCTTGATGACCGCCAGGTCGCCCGTCGGGTCAGTGCCGACGACGGTGGCGCTTGCGCTGGTCTGGTCGAAGAGCGTCACTGTCAGTTGGTTGGCGCCCGAGACGACGTGGTAGTTCGTCAGGATGTCGCCGCTGGTATCGAGAATAATGCCCGAGCCCAGACCTGACGTCTGCTGCGTACCGAAAACGCTGTTCGTAGCCCCGACGCTCGCGACCTCCACAACGGAAGGCCGCACTTTGTCATAAAGATCGGGAATCGCGCTTTCGTCTCCGCCTGTGCTTCCGCTCGAAGACGGCGCGCTCGTTGCCTGCGAACCCGACGACGACGGCGTCGATGATGCTGTCTGCTGCGCGCTCGTGTTGTTGGAGCCGCAGGCGATCATCGCCGTTGCCAGGACAATCAGTGCCAGGACCACGATGCCGAGGAGCGCGCGGCTTCCGCGAGTCATGCTGTGCATTCTTCTAGCCTCCTTCTGGGTGGGCGAACTGTTCCATTCACCTAACTAATATATTCTGTCGCCAATCGTTAAGTCTTGGCCCCAGAATCGTTAGAAAAGTGTTACAAACAGCAAAACTGCGGTAGTTGGAAGGAATCAGTGCGGTTTGCGATATTCGATGCGTCGCTGGAGGGCCTGTTCGAGCTTTACGCTCACCTCTTCCACCATCGCCGAGGCCATACGCGACATCAGCAGCGCGCGCAGGCCTCGACGCGGTCGCACGTAGCGGACGCGGCGCGGTGTCTGGCTCATCTCCGCCGCCAGGTCGATTGCCGAATCCAGGTCGCCCAGCTCGTCGACCAGGCCCGCCTCCTTGCCCTTGACCGCGGTGAATACCTCACCCGTCGCCAGCGAGCGGACCTGCTCCACCGGCAGCTTCCGCCCCTCGGCGACGACACGGATGAACTGCTCGTAGAACTCGTCCAGCAGAGCCTGTTCGCGCTCCTGCTCCTCCTGCGTCGACTCGCGGAACGGTGACCACATGTCCTTCAAGCGCCCGGACTTCGTCACCGAAACGTGCACGCCGAGCTTGCCGAGCATATCGTAGACGAGCGGCCTGATGGAAATGACGCCGATGGAGCCGACAATCGCCGTCGGCAGGGCAACGATCTTGCTGGAGGCGCAGCCGACCATGTAGCCGCCGGAAGCCGCCGTCCCCCGCACGAAGGCGATGACCGGCTTCTTCGCTGCCAGTCTCTTCACAGAGCGATGGAGGTAATCGGAGGCAGCCACCGTTCCGCCGCCGGAGTCGATATCGATGACGACGGCGCGGGTGCTGTCGTGATCACGCAGCGACAGCAACAGGCGAATCTGCTCGGCGGTGCGTTGCGGCTGGCCGAGCATCCCGTAGAGCTCAATGACGGCGATGCGCGGGGACGAAAACAAAGACATGAGCGTCTTCCCTGAGCCTGGGCGTCCGCGGCGTCTTACCGGCGCCCTAGCTTTAGACTACCAGACGCGCGACCAGTTGTCACCCTGGCAGACGCGGCGCCGGACCGCGCGTTGTGCCATCTGAGCCCGAATGATAGGATCGTCAGACTAATATCGCCCCGGAGTGCCGCCAATTGCCTCCTTCGAAAGTGCTCCTGCGCCTGCCGGCCACGTCGGCCAACCTCGGGCCCGGCTTCGACTGCCTGGGCCTCGCCCTCGACCTGTGGTCCGCCGCGACACTCCAGGCCCACGACGGCAAGGTCGACCAGCCGGATGAGCCGCTGCCCCGCATGGCCCTCGCCGCGGCCGACGCCTTCTTCGAGGCGAGCGGCACAAGGCGACCCGGCGGGCTCTCTTTCGACTGGCGCAACGGCTTCCCGCTGGCCAGAGGGCTCGGCGCGAGCGCTGCTGTTCGTGCCGCCGCCCTCCTTGGCGCCAACGCCCTGGCCGGCAGCCCCCTCGGCGTCGAGGAGCTGCTCCCTATCGGCGCCGCCCTCGAAGGCCACGCCGACAACATGGCGCCGGCGCTCCTCGGGGGCCTGCAAGTCGCTGTATGGGAAGATGGGGGACGCGTCGTTCACGCGCCCGTGCCGGTGCCCGAGAACCTGCGCGTCGTCCTGCTGGTGCCTGAGCAGCCGATGCCGACGCCGGAAAGCCGCGGCATTCTCGAAACAGAGGTCTCACGGGAGGATGCCATTCACAACATCGGCCGCGCGTCCCTACTGGTCGCGGCGCTCGCCTCTGGTCGCCTCGACCTGCTGGCGACGGCCTGCGAAGACCGTCTCCACCAGCCGGCGCGCTCCAGGCTCCTGCCGGCGATGGAGGCGATAATCGCCGCTGCCTGCGGAGCCGGCGCCCTCTGCTCCTACCTCTCCGGCGGCGGGTCGACGATTGCCGCCTGGACGCTGCACAATGAGAAAGCGATTGCCCAGGCGATGCTTCGGGCCTCCCTCTCGGCGAACTGCCCGGGCGAGACGATAATCACCGCGCCCAGCGCGAAGGGCGCGCAGGTGCTGACGACGGAGTAGGGTCGAATGGGAATCATCGTTCAGAAGTACGGCGGCAGCTCTCTCGCCGATGCCGAGAAGATCAAGAACGTCGCCCGGCGCGTCGCCGCCCGCGAAGAGCAGGGCAACGAGATGGTCGTCGTCGTCTCCGCCATGGGCAAGACAACTGACCAGCTAATCGACCTGGCGCACCAGCTCAGCGACTCGCCGGAAGACCGCGAGATGGACGTCCTCATGTCTACCGGCGAGACGGTCTCCAGCACGCTGATGGTGATGGCACTGCACGCCATGGGCCAGGACGCCATCAGCCTCAGCGGTGGCCAGGCCGGCATCCGCACCGACACGGTACATCGCAAGGCGCGCATCCTGGCAATCGATCCGAAGCGCATGCACCGCGAGCTCGACGAGGGGCGAATCGTCATCGTGGCCGGCTTCCAGGGGCTGACGCAGGACGCCGACGGCGACATCACGACCCTCGGCCGCGGCGGCTCCGACACCACCGCCGTCGCTCTCGCCGCCGCTCTCGGCGCCGACGCCTGCGAGATCTACACAGACGTCGAGGGCGTCTACACCGCCGACCCGCGTATCGTACCGGAGGCGCGCAAGCTCGACGAGATCAGCTACGACGAGATGCTGGAGCTTGCCAGCGTGGGCGCGAAGGTCATGCACTCGCGCGCCGTCGAAGTGGGCGGCGTTTACAAGATCCCGATACTCGTCGCCTCCAGCTTCAAGGAGGCGAGCGGCACCCTGATTCACGGAGGCGCTTCGATGGAGCAGTTCAAGAAGGTGCGCGGCATTGCCCACGACCTCGACGTGGCGAAGGTTACCGTCCGGCACGTCCCCGACCAGCCCGGCATTGCGGCGAAAGTCTTCGAGCCGCTCACCGACGCCCATGTCTCCGTCGACACCATCGTCCAGAACGCAAGCGAAGAGAAGCTGACCGACCTCACCTTCACAGTGTCCCGCACCGACCTCAAGCGCGCCCTCTCGGTGATAGAAGCGGCGGCGAAGGCGATAGGCGCCCGCCAGGTCGTCAGCGACGAGAAGCTGGGCAAGGTAAGTATCGTCGGCACGGGCATGCAGAGCGCGCCGGGCTACGCCTCGCGCATGTTCCGCACCCTCTCCGACGAAGGCATCAACATCGAGATGATCTCAACGAGCGAGATCCGCATCACCTGCATCATCGACGAGGCGCGCGTGAAGGATGCCGTAAAGGCGCTGCACAAGGCCTTCGCCCTGGACGTCGCCGAATAGACGCAAAAACGTAGCCGAGGCTTTCCAGCCTCGGCGTCAATTCTATATCGCCCGGGTCGCGGCGCTATGCCGGCTCGAACCCCGGCCAGTTCCCAACATCGACGTTCACCGCCTCGACGCCGGCAAGCTCCGGCACCTCGTCCGCCAAGACGCGCTCGATGCCCAGCTTCAGCGTGATGCTCGCCATCGGACAGCCGCCGCAGGCGCCCGTCAGCTCCAGGCGAGCGACTTTCTCCGGCGTCACCTCCAGCAGGTTGACGTCGCCGCCGTGCGCCTGAAGGGACGGACGGATCGCATCCAGTATCTCCTCGACCCTGTCGTACAGCTCGTTGTCGGTCATTGTGTCTTCTGGCATCGAAAACCCTCTCTAGAATCAGCGTAGCATGGGTTTCGACAAACCGTCAAACGTGGCTGCGTCGAACCTTTTTTCGCAGGAAGTCGCAGGCTGGACATAATTCGCGTCCCTTCGAGGCCGTCCGGCGCTACAATAGCGATCTGGCAATGTTCTCCCATCTACACGTCCACACCGAGTTCAGCCTGCTCGACGGCCTCGCCCGCGTGACCGACCTGACGCGTCGCGCCCGCGAGCTCGGCCAGGAGGCCATCGCCCTCACCGATCACGGCAACCTCTACGCCGCCATCGACTTCTACAAGGAGGCCCGATCTCAAGGCGTCAAGCCGATCATCGGCGTCGAGGCGTATGTCGCGCGGGACTCCCGCCTGAGCCGCGAGCCGAAGGACAAGCAGTCGCGCCACCTGACGCTGCTCTGCCGCAACATGGCGGGCTACCGCAACCTGCTGACGCTCGTCACCCGCGCGAACCTGGAGGGCTATTACTACAAGCCCCGCATGGACCGCGAGCTCCTGCGCGAGCACTCGGAAGGGCTTATCGCCCTGTCCGGTTGCCGCGCGGGCCTCCTCGCCGACCTGCTGCTGTCCGGCCGCTACGACGAGGCGGTGGAGGTCGCGCGGTGGCACCAGGAGACGTTCGATTACTACTACCTCGAGCTTCAGGAGCACAGCATGCCGGAGCTAACGGAGGTCAACCGGCAGCTCGTGCGGATGTCGCGCGAGACCGGCATCCCGCTTGTCGCGACGAACGACGTCCATTACGTGAACCAGGCCGACGCCCCCACGCAGGACATCCTCCTCTGCATCGGCACCAACTCCTCGCTCCTGGACGAGAAGCGCATTCGCATGCCCGACGACTCCTACTATCTGAAGTCGGAGCAGGAGATGCGCGATCTCTTCCCGGAGACGCTGGAGGCCATCGACAACAGCGCCCGCATCGCCGAGATGTGCGACCTCGACCTGCGCTTCGGCGACCTACACCTGCCGCAGGCGGAGGTCCCGCCCGGCATGTCCGCCGACGAATATCTGGCGGACCTCTGCCGCAACGGCCTCGCGCAACGCTACCCGCCGGACGCAGAGGAGCCGCGCCGCCGCCTCGACTACGAGCTGTCGGTCGTCCGCGAGACCGGCTTCGCCAACTACATGCTCGTCGTCCGCGATTTCGCCCTCTTCGCCCGCGGCCAGGGCATCGCGATGGGCGTTCGTGGCAGCGCCGCCGCCAGCATCATCCTCTACTGCCTGGGCATCACCGAAATCGACCCGCTCGCCTACCGCCTCGTCTTCGAGCGCTTCCTCAACGTCGAGCGGCGCGAGATGCCGGATATCGACATGGACTTCGCCGACGACCGCCGCGACGAGGTGATCCGCTACGTCGCCGAGAAGTACGGCTACGACCACGTGGCGCAGATCATCACTTTCGGCACCATGGGCGCCAAGGCGGCGATCCGCGACGTCGGCCGCGCGCTGGGTATGACCTACGCCGAGGTCGACCGCGTCGCCCGCCTGGTCCCGAACGCCTTGCACATGACGATCGAGCGCGCCCTCTCCGAAAGCGTGGAGATGCGCAGCGTCTACGACCTCGA
>JBEKXP010000047.1:0-12971 GCA_049511815.1 Dehalococcoidia bacterium | reverse complement strand
TCCTTTGGCGGCTCCTCGGTGGTGTACATGACTGCGGCGCATACTTCCACCCGCAGCGACAGATCTGCCTGGCATGCGGTCGCAGCGGCCTCGAAGAAGCAGAGTTGAGCAGCCGCGGCAAGGTGTGGACGTATACCATCGCCCGTCAGACGCCACCCGGCTCCCTCATCGAGGCCCCGTACGCAGTCGCCGTCGTAGAGCTTCCCGAGAAGGTGTCGGTGGAATCGGTGCTGACCGATTGCGACCCCGAGTCGGTTCACGTGGGCATGGCGGTAGAGGTGGTCCTGGCCAAGATGACGGAGGACGAGGAAGGCAACGACGTTGTGTCCTTCAAGTTCAGGCCGGTCTAGGATCGGGAGCGCTCTTGAAGGCAAACTGTCTGGTCGTATCGTTTTGGCCTGGGGAGGCGTGTTATGAGCAATGACAAGAGGGTTGTGGTACTGGGCGTGGGACTTCACCCCTTTGGCCGCTTTCCTAACGAGACCCGGAACGACCTGGGCCGCGTGGCTGGCCTCGAGGCGCTGAAGGACGCCGGCGTCGACTTTCGGGACATCGAGGCCGGCTACTGCGGACGGGTGCAACCGCCCACCGGTGGAGGCGTGGGCGTGTTCGGAGAGCTGGGAAAGACCGGCATCCCGGTCACCAACGTGGAGTTGGCCTGCGCCAGTTCCTCCCGCGCCATCGGGCTCGCGGCCACTGCCATCATTGCGGGCGTGCACGATATGAGCATGGTCATCGGCGTCGAGAAAATGCGTAAAGGCATGATCGCCGTTGGTGTGGGTCCGGGCGGTGAGGTGAGCTTCAAGGCCGCGATGGGGATGGCCCTGATGCCCGGCGAATACGCCCTGATGGCCCGACGACACATGGAGCTCTACGGCACCAAGCCGGAGCACTTCGCCCAGCTATCGGTCAAATCTCACAGGAACGGCGCCCTGAACCCCAACGCGCAGTACCAGACGCCGATCACCCTGGAAGAGGTCATGAACTCGCGGATGATCGCCGACCCGATCACCCTCTATCAGTGTTGCCCCACCAGCGAGGGAGCCTCGGCGGTGGTTCTTTGCTCGGAAGAGAAAGCGCGCCAGTATACGACGAGCCCTGTCTACCTCACCGGCTGGGGCGGCGGCACCCCAATGTACACGCCGGGCGAGATCAGTCTGGGCGAGGGCCCTACGGAGTATGTGGCGCAGAAGGTATACAAGATGGCCGGCCTCGGACCGGAGGACATTGACGTGACCCAGGTGCATGACGCCTTCACCGCCGGCGAGCTTTTCACCATCGAGAACCTGGGGTTCTGCACGAAGGGCGAGGGCGGTCCCTTCATCTGGGAAGGGAACACCGAGATCGGCGGCAGCAAGCCCGTCAACACCGACGGCGGTCTCCTGAGCCAGGGACATCCCATGGGGGCGACCGGCGGAGCGATGACGACCGAAATCGTGCGGCAGCTGCGCGGTCAGGCCGGGCCGCGACAGGTCGCGAATCCGAAGGTGGGCCTGTTGCACAACGCCGGCGTCGGTGGCGTTCAGATAATGACCTTTCAGGTCTGATCATAATCGCAAGCTTACGCATGCGATGAGAGACACCCAGCAGGAGGCGGGTCGAAATGGACCTTGGACTCACCGATCGGGTGGCGCTGGTCACCGGTGCGGGCCGTGGGATCGGCCGCCAGATCTGCCTCACGCTCGCCTCGGAGAGCGTACGCCTGGCAGTGAACGACTTCTACCCGGAGCGGGCGGAAGCGGTTGCCAACGAGATCAAGGAGGTGGGCGGCCGGGCTATCGGCCTGACTGCGGACGTGACGGACTCCGAGTCGGTGCAGCAGATGGTTCAGCGGGCGCTTGGCGAATTCGGCCGACTGGACATCCTGGTCAACAACGCGGGCATTCCGGTATCTCGTGTTGAAGAAGGCGGCCCGTACTTCACACAGAGCACGCGGACCCAGTGGGACCGAACGATGCACGTGATCGTCTACGGGGTGATGAACTGCAGCCGCGCGGTGATCGAGCACATGTGCGAGCGCCGATGGGGCCGCATAATCAGCATCATCTCCGACGCAGGGCGCATCGGCGAGCCGCGCCTGGTGGCGTACTCAGCGGCCAAGGGGAGCGTGGTCGCCTTCACGAAGGCTCTGGCTAAGGAGGTTGGTCGGAGCTGCGTCACGGTCAACTGCGTCTCGCCGGCAACGACGGAAACTGAGGCGACCGCCGCCTGGATTCGCGAGCACATAGAACAACTCGTACCTCAGTATCCCATGGGAAAGGGGCTAAACCGGCTCGGCCGCCCGGATGACATCGCCAACGCGGTGGCTTTCCTGGCGTCTGAGCGCGCGGAGTGGATCACGGGGCAGGTGCTGAGCGTCAACGGTGGCTATTCGATGGTGGACTAGGAGCCGTTGGTCTTGTGAAGCCCGTGGGGTGAGGCCATTGCAGCCTGGTCAGCGAGAGTGACGTGGCCCCGAAAGCCAGTCCGGCATGCCTCAGCGCGACTGAAAGGGAACGCCGACGTAGCCGTCAGTATATGCTTGCCCGCAAGAAAGCTGGGAAGGTCCTCCAAGCACAATGACTTCAACCTTGATGACGTTTGATTCCACCCATGCGATCGTCGTGGGCTTCCCCTCAAGGCCCTGGCCTGTCGGGCCAAACCCGCTGATCACAAAGCCAGTGCCACTATCGTACGGGCTAGGATGGTCCATCGTCACGCCCGCAGAACTATCCTGACCAGCATCCGCCCCGCCTAATTGGTAACACGAAGGCTGGTACACGAGATCCGTCGCCAGCGTTCTGACCTGCCCTGGAGTGCGTGTGCCAGTCGGCGTCGTTAGGGGAACATCTAGCAGAGGGTCAGGCGTGCCGGGTGTGGCCGCTGTAGGAATGGCTCTCAGTGTGGGAACTACAGTCGCACTGCTCGCGATTGAAGAGGCTGTCCCCGTGGAGGCTGGAGCGCCTCCCCCACCACAGGCCGACGCTGCGAGGGCAAGCGCGATAGCTATTCCTATGGACGCCAGGAATGGTCGCATCCCGTTCCTCCCCTCCCCACTTGGGATCCTAGAATAATCAGCTCGATGAGCCAGTGTCAATGGCGCCCTTTCTCATCTTGGATTCGGAAATACCATTCGGATGGCCGTGAGAAGATGCAACGATCTGTCTCCTTTATCAATTCCAGCCTGTCGGTCGTGTAATCTGCGATAGCTTCGGCGATTGGATCCGGGAAGTCCGTGTCCTCTGATCATCATCACCTGTGTCAGCGCCTCGAGCGCTGTAAGCGTCGAGCTGATGGCAGATGCGACACGAATGTCGGCCGTGGCCGGGTCGGAACGTCTCTTACGATAGGGCGTCTCTCACCTGCTTCGGGGATTCAATCAAGGCCTTCGTGTGCACGCACCCTTCGCCACTGACCCCTATGCATTCATGCTATAATCGCCTCGTTTTCTTGAGCTCCTCGCAAGATTAGTGGTTGCTATGTTGGGGTAACCATACTGGCCCGGGAGCGAAAGGATAGGTTCGAGCGACTTCCTGCACTATCGAAGAGTGGACCGTCTCGCCGCGAGTCGGGTGGTGATCGAGCAAAAGCGTCCCGGGCCGCTTGTCTTGCGGCGCCCAGTAAATAACCTTACCGTGGCAATCCAACGGAGGAGTGCAAAATCCTGGTTTCCAAAGGATGCCCCCCAATCCACTGAGAGACAGGCGGATGTTGCTGGTAACACGCGGTCTGACAGCTCTCCGTGGCCGTAGCCGGCGGGAAGCGCGACGCCGCGCGGCGGCCCTGTTGATACTGGCAGTGGCCGTGGGGTTCTCTCTGTTCGTATGGGCTGTGAAGCCCTTCCAGTCCTGGGAGTGGGCCCTCTCCGACCGGCTCTTCCAGCAGCAGGACGGCTCGCCCAACATCATCGTCGCTGGAATCGACGACCAGACGCTGCAGGCCTTCGGGCGCCTCGATGGCTGGTCGCGCTCGCTGCACGCCGCCGCCATCAATCACCTGCGCGAAGCCGGGGCGAGCGTGGTCGCTATGGACCTTCTCTTTCCGGAGGAGTCCGAGGGGGACGACGGGTTTGCTGCAAGCATTTCCGGATGGAACGTTGCCCTGGCCGTGGCAGGCCTCGGGCCCTTTGGCAAGAAGGATGGCATACCGACCATTGGCGTGGCCTTAGAACCGGCGCCGACGCTGAACAATGCCTCTCCCTACCTTGTTCACGTCCTGTCTCCGGAGGACGCCGACGGTGTGGTACGCCGCATGCCGCTCGCCGTTCTTGATGCCGCCGGCCATGAATACCCGTCCCTGGCCGTCACAGCGTTGTCCCTTGACTTCTCCCGTGCGCCACCCGAGAACCTGACGCAGGCTAAGGGAAGCGTGACCTTGGCGGGACGTAGCGTTCCTCTTACCGAAGGCAACGCGATGCGCATCAACTTCGTGGGTGGTGCAGACCGCTTCCGTTTTATCTCCTACCGCGACGTGATCGATGGCACCTTCGATCCTGCCGTCGTCCGCGGCAAGATCGTATTGATAGGGGAAACGGCCACGGGGACAGGCGACCGCCACCTGACGCCGATCTCTTCCACCCCACTCCCTGGTGTTTACGTGCACGCCAACGCCTTGGACACCCTGCTACGGGGCCGCTTCTTGCAGGAGGTGGGGGCGAACGCTTCCCTGCTCAGCATGTTGCTACTGGGATCCATCTCGGCCCTGGCCCTTCCCAGGCTCAACCTCCGCTGGGGCCTGGCCGCAACGCTCGGACTGGCGATAGCGTATGCGCTCAGCACGTGGACCCTCTTTGACCGCGGCTGGGTGCTGCCCCTTTTCAACCCGCTTGCCCTCATCGTTCTGGTCTACGCCGTCGCTCTGGCCCACAGGATCACTTCCGAGTCCACCTCCCGCCGCGAGGTGCGAGAGCTATTTGGACGCTACATCTCCCCACAGGTAGCGACTGAACTCATCGAGCGTGCGGACCGGGGGGAACTGCGGCTGGGCGGTGAGTTGCGCGTGGTTACTATCCTCTTCGCCGATCTCCGCGGCTTCACCTCTCTCTCCGAACGCCGGCCCGCTTCCCAGGTGGCCGAATACATCAACCGCTGCTTCGCCGTCATCATCGGACAGGTGGTCGCGCATGGCGGCATGGTCAACAAGTTCGGGGGCGACGCCATTATGGCGCTGTGGAATGCCCCTCACGACCATCCCGATCATGCCCTGGAGGCCTGCCGCGCCGCGCTCGCCGCAGCAGCGGAGCTCGAGCGGCTGGAAGAAGCAGACCCGGTGCTTGCGGCGAGCGGGTTTGCCATCGGCGTCAACACCGGCGAAGCCTTGGTGGGGAACGTCGGTTCCATGGGACACCTCGAGTATACGGCCATCGGCGACTGTGTGAACCTGGCGTCGCGCATCTGCGGAGCAGCCCCCGCTGGTGAAGTTTGGGTAGGGCCCGAGACCAGCAGGATGGTAGAGGGAAATCTCGCCAGGGAGCCGCTGGGGGAGTTCAGCATCAAGGGAAAGGAAGAGCTGGTCTCTTTGTTTCGCGTCCGGCCGCCGGAGGACGATTGAGTCGCTGCTCACGCCACAAGCCGCTGTCAATGGACGGGTGCAGCCGGCAACAACGGGCTCGAAAGGTACTCGCGGCCCCGTCCTCTGTGTTCCTGTTCGCTGTGGCATCCGTCCCCGGGCAGTGGTCGGCCTAAGGCTGGCGGCCACGCTCAGGCTGCACAAAGTCGCTCACCACACCCGGCCCACGGCAGCGCCACCACGAGTCTGACGGGAGCCAGCCGGTGACGTCGTGATGTAAATCTCAACCTCGGCAGGTGAAGGCACGTCCTCGGAGTCGTAGCTCACGCCGAGTGCGTCGGCCCTCAGGGCGTGGCAGACGGTGTGGGGGTTGGTCCGCCGGGCGTAGGGGTGGGTAAAGGTGTTGGTCCCGCGGGAGTAATGGTGGGCGTCGGCCCTCCGGGAGTGATGGTGGGCGTGGGTGTTGGTGTAAGCGTTGGCGTGCCAGTTGGACCTGGCGTGGGAGGCGTGCCGGTAGGGGTGGGTATGGGTGTACGTGTGTCGGTGGGCGTCGGTGTGTAGGAACCAGTCGGTGTCGGAGTAGGCGTTGGGTTAGGCATGTCTTCGATCACCGATACCGTGTTATCTCCCGTGTTCGTGACGTAGATGCGGTTTGTGTTGACGTTGACGGCCACGAATCCCCCGGGCGAAGCCCCAACCGCCACGGTGGCGACGACGGTGTTGCCGGCGCCGTCGATGACGGAGACGCTGTAAGGGTTCGTCAGGTAGATGCGGTTCGTGTTGGCGTTGACGGCCACGCCGGCGGGGTAACTCCCGACCGCTATGGTGGCGACGACGGTGTTGCCGGCGCCATCCATGACGGAGACGCTGTTGCTGTCATGGTTCGCCACGTAAATGCGGTTGGTGCTGGGGTCCACGGCTATGTCTTGGGGCCAACCCCCAACCGGCACGGTGGCGACGATCGTGTTGCTGGCGCCGTCGATGACGGATACGTCGTTATCGTTGTAGTTCGTCACGTAGATGCGGTTGGTGTTGGGGTTAACCGCCACGCCCGCGGGGCTACTGTACGGCCCGATTGTCACAGTGGCGACGACCGTGTTGCTGGCGCCGTCGATGACTGAGGCGTTGCCGCTGCCCCTGTTCGCCACATAGATGCGGTTCGTGCTGGCGTTCACGGCCACTCCCCAGGGTTGATCCCCAACGGGTACAGTGGAGACGACGTCGTCGCCGGCGCCGTCGATGACAGAGACGTTGTTGCTGTCATTGTTGGCCACGTAGATGCGGTTCGTGCTGGGGTTGACCGCGACGCCCCGGGGGTTACTCCCGACCGCTATGGTGGCGACGACGGTGTTGCTGGCGCCGTCGATGACGGAGACGTTGTCGCTGCCATAGTTCGTGACGTAGATGCGGTTCGTGCTGGGGTTGACGGCCAGGCCCCAGGGGTTAGGCCCGACCGCTACGCTGGCGACGACCGCGTTGCTGGCGCCGTCGATGACGGAGACGCTGTTGCTGAGAGAGTTCGCCGCGTAGATGAGGTTCGTGCCGGGGTTGACGGCCACGCCCTTGGGCCAAACCTCGACCACTACGGTGGCGACCACCATGTTGCTGGCGCCGTCGATGACGGAGATGTTGTTGCTGTCATGGTTCGCCACGTAGACGCGGTTCGCGTTCGGGTTCACGGCCACACCCTCGGGGTTACTCCCGACCCCTACGCTGGCGACGACGGTGTCGCTGGTGCCGTCGATGACAGAGACGTTGTTGCTGCCAGAGTTCGCTACGTAGATGAGGTTCGTGTTGGGGTTAACGGCCACGCCGAAGGGGTTACTCCCAACCGCTACGGTGGCGACGACCGTGTTGCCGGCGCCGTCAATGACGGAAACGTTGCTGCTGCCCTGGTTCGTCACGTAGATGCGGTTCGTGCTGGGGTTGACGGCTACACCCTGGGGGTAAGTCCCGACCGCTACGGTGGCGACGACCGTGTTGCTGGCGCCGTCGACCACGGAGACGCTGTCGCTGGCAACGTTGGCCACATAGATGCCGTTCGTGCTGGGGTTGACGGCCACGCCCAGGGGGTTATTCCCAACCGCTACGGTGGCGACCACCGTGTTGCTGGCACCGTCAATGACAGAGACGTTGTCGCTGCCGTAGTTCGTCACGTAGATGCGGTTCGTGGTGGGGTTGATGGCCACGCCCCCGGGGCCATTCCCGACCGCTACCGTGGCGACGACCGTGTTGCTGGCGCCGTCGATGACGGAGATGCTGTTGCTGCCAGAGTTCGCCACGTAGATAAGGTTCGTGTTGGGGTTGGCGGCCACGCCCCCGGGACTGCGTCCCCCGGGACCTGATGTAATGGTGGCGATGACGTTTGGGCCGGCCGTGGGGGTGGATGTTGGGGTTGGGGTCGGCGTCGGTGTGTAGGTCCCGGTAGGCATCGTCACGACATTGATCTCGTACCACGAAGACCCGGGTAGGTTGTTGTCGTTGAACTCCACCACTAGCTTGAAGTCATTTCCGGCGGTGGGGGCTTCTACTATTTGGCAGGTGCCTCTACAGCCGTAGCCAGTCTCCTCTATGCCAACAAAGTCGGCCATGGGCGGGAGGGGCGGATCTGGGCTTAGTATTGAGGACAGACAACCTCCGCAGTCCCTATTCTCAGGGTCGGGTACATCCGGCCAGTCGGGGTACCATTCGGCGCCGTTGACGTAGGTAGGGAGGATGGGACTGGAGCCAACCGGAGGGACGTTCTCACGGCCGGGCGCGGCGTTGTCGAAGTGTTGCCACCCGATCGTGTTGCCCTCGATGATCAGCCTGCTTCTGCCGTCGATGTCGGCCCGGACGTTGATGGTGCCTGTGGGTGGAGATGTCGGGGTCGCCGTCGGCGTCTCAGTCGGCGTCGGCGTGTCCCCCACTCCCACTGTTACCGTGCCGTTCTGCCCGGTTGCTTCGATGAGATTCGCATCGACGGTGGCGTCGCTAAGAAGCACGTTCGTCAGGTCGACGGCAGACGTGCCTATGGCTAGCGGCGAGAAGGTCAACGTGGCGAGCACGCCGGAGCCGTCCGGCCCCGCCTGGGAGCCGCCGCTCGCACAGCCATACTTCTTCGTGCCTGCATCGACGTCACTGGAACCGCAGAAGGTCGAACGGCCGCTGCTCTTGAGGAAAGCTCCCTCCGTGACCGATTGGAGCTGGAGGACAGAGGGGTCGAAGACGATGTCAAACTCGAACGATCCCAGGTTGATGACGTTGTCGACCTTGACGTCCAATGTAAAGTTGCCGCCCAATAGCGAAACCGTCTCACTCGCCGGGTCAATCTTGATGGCAGTCGTCGTTGAACTCGGCGTGGGCGTTGTTGTTGGCGTAGGCGTGTTCGTATCCGTTTGGGCTGGTGTCAAGGTATCGGTCGGCGTGTAAGTGTTCGTCGGGATCCACGTGTTCGTCGCCGTCGGCGTGTAACCGACCGTAGGCGATGGCGTGGTAGGCGTGAACGTTGACGTCGGCGTTCTCGTGTCCGTGGGCGTAGCCGAGTTGGTGTTCGTTGGTGTCGGTGTCCAGGTGTTCGTTGGCGTCGGGGTCCACGTATTGGTCGCCGTTGGCGTGTAGCTGAACGTGGGCGTTGGCGTGGTAGGCGTGAACGTCGGCGTCGGCGTCCACGTGTCGGTCGGCGTAAGCGTAGCAGTTTCAGTCGCCGTTGGCGCACTTGTATTCGTTGCCGTGGCGGTCGGCGCGGGCGGTTTTGTGCTCGTCGCCGTCGGCGCTTGCGTGTTCGTCGGCGTCGGCGTGTAGGTGCTCGTCGGCATCAGCGTCGCCGTCCCGGTTGGCGTGGGATTGCTGGTGCTCGTCGCCGTCGGCGCCGGCGTGGCAGTCGCGGTCGGTGCAGGCGTAGCAGTAGCCGCCGCCGTTGGCGTACTTGTATTGGTCGCCGTGGACGGAGATGTTGCAGTCGGCGCCAGGGTTTCCGTTGCTGACGGTGTGTGGGTGCTGGTCGGCATCGGAACGACGGTATCGGTCGGCGTTGCAGTGGAGGCGACAGTCGCCGTGGCCGTTGCCGGGGCGGTAGGTGTTGGCGTACCGGTCAAATGAACCGATGTCGGCGTCGGTGTCCGCGTCCTCGTCGGCGTCCGTGTTGGCGTCCTCGTGGGTGTGCGGGTGGTTGTTGGTCCGGCTGTGGACGTGGGCGCCGCGTTCCCCGTTGACACAGGTGTTGGCGGAGCAGGCGTGGCGGCCGCTGGCGGCGCCGCTCCTGGGATGGCGGGCGACGTGCTAGTGACTCGGGGTGTCGCTACCGCGCCCAATGCTTCGCTCACCGGCGTGTTTGTCGGCCCTCTGGCCGCAGTCGCGGACCCGGCCGGTATCGGCGTAAGTGCCCCCACCGAGGGGGAAGAGGTCGAAGCCGCTCCGACCACAGCGGTGGGTCTCGGAGGAAGACGAGCAATCAGCGGATCCCTTAGCAGCAGCACGGCCGCAGGGTGCTGGACAGTGAGCTGTGGGTCGCCGACGGAGCAACTGACAATGCCCCCTCCCTCTTCTTGAACGTCGATGGGGACGACCCATTCTTCATTTTCGTCCACGGTGCCCTCGATGCTCCGCTGGCAGATAACGTTGCCGGCGTTACGTGCTACAACGTTCAGGTGATAGGTGCCTGGTGCTAGCCCGTACAAGAACGCCTGATAGGTGCCCTTAACGACCCGCCGGAACGTCACAGTCTCGGGCTCCTCAGCGGGCGCGGAGGCAGTCGTCGCGGGCTCCTGGTTTATGGGGTAAGCCGGCGGCACGAGTCCGGCAGCAGTCGATAAAGGGGTGACGACTAGCAGATCAGCCGCCGAGCCCAACTCGAACTCCAGGGTCCCCCCCGGCGCTGGTGAGGCGGAAGGCTCTAGGGGCGGCTCGCCTGGACTCACCCGAGTGCTCGTGCCTTGGTCCAAGATCTTCTCCTGGCCTTGCGCCGTCACGGCCACTCGCCCCTGAAAGGACTCGACGTTGGTCGTGCCATCGGCTTCGACCTGGACTTGGAACAGGGTGCCCCGCACGCCGACAGTTGCGGCAGGCGTGTCCACCTCATAGCGGGACTGCGGGTCGACGAAACTCTCAACGCGGTGCCAGGTCACACCCATCGACTGACCGACGCGTGTGAAGAATCCGCCTTGCTGATCTCCGACTAGATCCTTCATCGTCAACTCAGTCTCCGGCTCCATCTCCACAGTGCTCCCCTCGAAGAAGGTGATGATCGCGCGGGCCCCGGCGCTCGTGCGAACGGTGTCCCCGACCTTCAGGGCCTCGCCATCCACCGCCGGGCGAAAAGTATCGGCGCCCGCATCTCGAACCTCCACCGTGCCGGAGACAACGGACAGAGTAGTGAAGGAGGCCTCAACGGGGGAGGGACCGAGCAGCAAGAATCTGACTGCCAGCGTCGCAGCCAACCCAACGACAACGGCAACACCTGCCGCCGAAACCAGCTTCCGTTTGCTGAACATCGCACGCCCCCCTCATCCGCGATTAATTGGGCCTCGGGTCTGAGCCGTGCCCGCGGGGTTCGCCTAGAGAGGATCGAGTCGGTAGCACCACCGTGCCGGAGGCAAAGGGACCGTCTCAAAACGATTCCTTGACATCAAGCCTTCTGGAATCTGAGACGCCCTCGCAGTACAATAAGGCAGCAAGTGGTGTTCCCTCGGGCTCCTCTTGCACCGGGTCCCACTTGTATCAGCTAACTGGGGCCCGGCCTTTTCTCGCGCTTCGCTATTCTATTGAATGATCCCGCTGCCCTCCCGGATCAGAAAAGGTAACCACCGGGCGGCTACGGCGTTGAGTTTCCTTAGCGGCGAGGCTGACTAGAACACATATCCACCCCTGTCACCACCACCGGGTTTCGAGTCGTCAGTCGATAGTGGGGAGGTTCAACAGGCGACCCGCCCTGCCGGGAGACCGGAGCAGAAGCCACGCTTCCTGCGCATCCCGCTTGCAGGCGACCCATCGCTGGCTTCAGGCCTAGTCTACAAGATCTTCACTATTTGTCAAGAGGCAAATCCGCTGCAAGTCTGTCCCTCGCTATGCTCCATGAAAACAGTCGCGGTTGGGTCACCGAGCGTGGCGAGCGCGAGCGCGTAGTCGTCTTGGAGGAGGAAGACGCTGGTGTAAGTTCTCGTCGTCTTCCCGCCTGCATCGGGATGCTCGACGACGCCGACCTCAGCCGCCTTGTGCTCGAGGAAGCGGAAGTCGGTGAGCGTCTGGTAAAGCTCGTCCAAATCGTCTGCCCCGGCGAGGTGATATGGAAGCTCGCTCAGCCCACGCGCATAGCCGCCCGTCCAGGTACGGTCATGCGCGGGATCAGACTTGCGCCGGAAGTAGTCCGCGAGCGCGGCGTGGCGCGTCGGCCCCGCATCGTCGGCGAGATATCGCCGGATCGCCGCCTCGCGCAACTGACCGTGGTGGAAGGTCAGCAGAGTAGTTCCGTCGGCGCCGTGCTCGCTCAGATACGGTTCAAGATCGAAGTAGAGGCGGGACCACACCACCACCGGTAGCCGCTGTTTGGGGGGCTCGTGATGGGCGCGTTCCTTGAAGTCATCAAATACTTCCTTGTCGCTGGAGAGCACGTCGAGCAACTCGTCCTCGGATAGCCCGTAGCGCGAGGCGGCGAGATAGCCGAGGGCATGCGAGACAAGCAGCTCGCCGTGGCTAGCCGGTTCGGCCAAGCGAGCAAAGAGGTTCTCGCTGATGAGGGCAGGGATGCTCGCCTTTAGGACCGTCTCCTGCGGGTCGCTGTACGAGTGCCAGAGCCGAGCTTCCTCGAAGGCGAGCTTGAGGTAGAGTGGCAGACCTTCGGCGGCGAACCTGGCGAGAACCACGGCTTGCTGTGCGGGCTGTAGCGTTCGCTTGGCCTCCTTGAGCCAGACGTCGAGGAGCTCCGCGCCTTCCTCTTTCGTCATCGGCTCGACCGTCACAAGCCGAGGTGCCGGATGCTTGCCGCGTAGCGCGGCCTCGCAGTCGCCGGGCAAGGTCGAGACGACCAGAAACACATGCTCCGGAAGAACCACCGGGAGCCAGGACAGGCTGCGCGCCGGGTCGGTCCCGCCGAGCTGATCGAGCGCATCGAGGAAGACAATCAGTGGCCGCTCCGCAGTCGCGAGCTCTAGCCGCTTGCCGAACTCGGCCGCCAGGTCGTTGTACTCCGCCGGCACAGTCGACTCATCCGCGCCGTAAGCGCGCGAGATCTGCCGGCAGAGCGAGTTGAGCAGCGCCCGTCCATCCGAGGAGGGCGGCGTTGCGCCGATGAAACGGGCGACGATTCTGGTCCCGGGATGCCTGGCGCGCGCTTCCTTCGCGGCTTTCGCCATAAGCGCCGATTTGCCTGAACCGGCCTCACCGAGCACGGCCAGCGGACTATGATCGGCCCCTCCTAAGTAGTTGCGGATGGCATTCCGAATGCCGTCTCGCCCGATGAAGGACTTGGCGCGCTCCTCGCCGAAGGCGTCATGCTCCGCGACCTCCCT
>JBEKXP010000046.1:0-13050 GCA_049511815.1 Dehalococcoidia bacterium | reverse complement strand
GATGTCACCGAGCGCAACCAGGCGGAGGAGGCGCTCGCTGACAGCCAGATGAAGTTGCGCACTCTCCTCGAACTGATTCCCGTCGGCGTCTCCGTCCTCGACGGGGGGAGGAATGTCCTCTTTAGCAATCCCGCTCTGTCGCGAATCGCCCGTCTCGATCCGGATGACCTTTCGGCCAGGGCCTACGAGAAGAGGGTGTATCTCCGGGCCGACGGCTCCGAGCTTCCCTTTGAAGAGATACCTTCCGTTCAGGCTGCCCGAAGGGGGGAACCGGTAGAGAACGTCGAACTGGGCATAAGGCTGGAGAGCGGCGAGACGGGTTGGGTCTCGGTCAGCGCCACTCCTCTTCCCTTTGAAGACTGGCAGTTGGCTGTTGTTTCCCAAGATATCACCGCCCGCATGGAGGCAGCCGAGGTGCTGCGGGAGAGCGAGGAGCGGTTGAGGCTGGCGCAAAGCAGCGCGAAGGTTGGAGTCTGGGACTGGGATATCGGCAGGGACGTGCTCTCTTTCACGCCGGAGCTCAACGGGATATACGGGCTTGCCCCGGGCACCATCAAGACCTACGACGACTGGCGAAGCCTCGCGCACCCGGACGACATTGAACGCGTCGAGGCCGAGAGGGACCAGGCAATGGCCGGCCACGAGCCCTTCGATTTGGAGTTCCGCATTCTGCACGCCTCCGGCGAGATCCGTTGGATCAACGCCAAGGGCAGCGCGGCCTACGACGACTCAGGCAGGCCCGTTCGTGTCTTCGGCGTCAACGTCGACATCACCGAACGCAAGCGGGCGGAGGAGGCGCTGCGCCAGAGCGAGGAGAGGTTCAAGGTCATCGCCACGCACACGCCGGACCACATCCTCCTTCAGGACGAGGATCTGCGGTACACCTGGGTGCTGAATCCCCAACTGGGCCTCACGTTGGGCGACATGATCGGCAAGACGGACTTCGACTTCCTGCCGAAGGAAGACGCGGCCAACCTCACGACAATCAAGAGGAGAGTGTTGGAGACGGGAAATGCCGAGTACGTCTTCTCCCCTATCACCTCTCGCGAGGGCGGCACCGAGTACTTCGAAGGCTCCTACGTGCCGACGCATGACTCCGAAGGCCGGGTTGGCGGGCTCGTAGGCTACTTCAAGAACGTGACGGCGCGTGTAAAGACGGAGGAGGCGTTGCGCTTGCAGGCGAACGCCCTCCAGGCCGCCGCCAACGGCATCGTCATCACCGACCCGGACGGCAACATCCAGTGGGTCAACGGCGCCTTTACCCGTCTCACCGGCTACAGCGGCGAAGAAGCCACCGGCCAGAACCCGCGCGTCCTCAAGTCCGGCCAGCACGACAAGCCGTTCTACGACAAGCTCTGGAAGACCATCCTCTCCGGCCGCGTCTGGCAGGGCGAGATCGTCAACAAGCGCAAGGACGGTCGCCTCTACACGGAGGAGATGACCATCACCCCCGTCCGCGACGACGACGGCAAGATTGCCCACTTCATCGCCATCAAGCAGGACATCACGGACCGCAAGCGGCTGGAGGCCGAGCTGGAGCGCACCCGCACCGAGTTCCTCGGTGAGGTCAGCCATGAGCTGAAGACGCCGCTCACGGCCATCAAGGGCTGCGCCGCTATGGCCCTCTCCGCGCCCATCCCGCCCGACGCCGCCGAGACGCGCGAGCTGTTCGACATCATCGACGCGCAGGCCAACCGCCTGACCGACCTCGTTGCCAACCTCCTCGACGTCACCCGCATCGAAGGCGGCCGCCTCTCCATCGAGCCGACAACTTCGAACCTGGCGGAGATCGTCGAAGAATCAAGGGTCATCTTCGAGCACAGCCAGTACCCGCACCCGCTCGAAGTGATGCTCCCGCGCCAGCTACCGATGCTGCGCGCCGACGCCCGTCGCGTCGTCCAGGTGTTGACCAACCTCTTCACCAACGCCGCAAAGTACTCCGCGCCGACGACGCCGATCATCGTGACGGCCGAAGAGAGCGAGGGCCAGGTCATAGTCCACGTCCGCGACGCCGGCGTCGGCATCGCCCCCGAAAAGATGCCGCTCCTGTTCCGGAAGTTCGTCCAGGTCCAGGAGCGCGGCGCCAAGGGCACCGGCCTGGGGCTGTTCATCTGCAAAGGCATCGTCGAGGCGCACGGCGGCCGCATCTGGGCGGAAAGCGACGGCAAAGGGAAGGGCACGGTATTCAGCTTCACGCTGCCGGCCGTCGCGGGCAAAATCGCGCCGAAGCACAAGGGCGTGGCTGCCGGCGGAGTCGGAGTCGGGCGCAAGGCCGCCGAACGGCCGTTCCGCATCGTCGCCGTCGATGACGAGCCGGACATCCTGCACTACATCGAGCACTGCCTGCGTAGCGCCAACTGCGAGGTCGTCTCGACCAGCGATCCGCTGGCGGCGGCGGAGCTGGTGCGCTTCCACGCGCCGGACATCGTCCTCCTCGACATGCGGATGCCGGGCATGAGCGGCCTCGACGTTCTGGAGGAGATCCGCAAGTTCTGCCAGACGCCGGTGACCTTCATCACCGCAACGCAGAACCGCGAGGACGTCGTGCGCGGCCGCGAGTTCGGCGGCACGACCTGGCTGGAGAAGCCATTCTCGCCGCAGCAGTTGCTCGACCACGTCGGGCTGGTGCTGGCGCGCCGGCGCCGCCGCTAAGGCGTTCCCGCGTAGGTCGGGCGTCTCGCCCGACCGCCAAGCCGGTAGCTGTGCGCGCTCAGGCGATAACGCCGTCCCAGCAGCGACGCTCGACTTCGCGCGGACGGCTCTCGACGCGGCATTCGCTGTCGAGGATGAGCGTCCGCCGCTCCTTCGCCTCAAAGCGCGGCCAGGGCAGCGACGCCGTGCTTGGATCGCCGCCGGAAGCGAAAGCAACCCAGGAGTCGCCTATCTTCGTCGCCAGCGCGTCCACTTCTTCGCCGCGCCCAACCCAGCGCCGCGCCAATCGCTGTGTCCCGAACACGAACGGCAGATCGATGGCGTGGCAGGCGCCCAGTATGCCATCACCGAGAGGTGAGCGCCAGTCGAGCCGGTAGGAGAAGACGCGCGGGTTCTGGGCCGACTGCGCCTCGGCCAGGCGGTCGGCCGGCACGCGGAACACCCAGTCGGTCACGATTGAGCAGAACAGCTCGTACGGCAAGGCGTCTTCCCCGCGGGTCGCCCGTTCGCGGCGATACACGTCGAGTAGGGCGCGGGCGCGCTCGATGTCGCCGCCGGGGAACAGCCGCGAGACGCGCTTGGCCGCCTGGTCGTCGGAAATGCTCTGCAGGCGCGGTGTCATCGCGGCGAAGAGCTTGAACTCATCGAGTGTGGTCCCGATGAGAATCGGGACACCGCTAGAGAAGCCCTTTCGAATCGCCTCAATCGGTGGCTCGGGAATAACGCGCCGGTCAATTACCGGCTGGTAGAGCAGCCCGAGCCCGGCCGCGCGGCGGCTGGTCCAGTCATCGCCCGCCTCCAGCTTCGCCTGCGCCGCGAGCAGCTCGCTCACGGGTCGAGAGCGAATGGATCCATCGAGCGTCGAGGAGCCCAGGGCTTCGGCGAAGGCGGCGGCGTTGGTAGTAGCCGTGTCTGTGCTCAGTACCTGGTGTGCGGCACCGCTCTGGAGGATCGCCTTCTCGAAGAGCCCGGCGGCGAGCGGCGAGGAGAGAAGCGCGCCGATGCTCATGGCGCCGGCGGACTCGCCGAAGACGGTCACGTTCCCGGGGTCGCCGCCGAACGCCGCGATCTCAGACCGCACCCACTTCAGCGCGGCGATCTGGTCGAGGAGGCCGAAGTTGGCGCAAGGATCATCCGGTGCGGAGGCGAAGTCCGGCACGTAAAGAAAGCCGAACGGCCCCAGCCGGTAGTTGATGGTCACCAGCACAATGCCGCGGTCGACGAGAGCGCGGCCGTCATAAATCGGGTCGGAGCCGGCGCCCACGGTGAAACCGCCGCCGTGCAGCCAGACCATGACGGGTCGCTGACCGTCGAGGGCGTGCGTGCGGACGTTGAGATAGAGGCAGTCTTCATCCATCGGAGGTTGGTCCTTTGGAGTCCCCAATATGGCCTCCAGCGCCTCGCTGGGGACTTGCATCGCCCGCGGCCCGAACTCGGTCGCCTCGCGAACGCCTCGCCACGACGACGCCTCCTGCGGCGCCCGGAACCGCAGCTCCCCGACCGGCGGCGATGCGTAGGGGATCCCTTTGAAGACAAGGTGCTCGCCCTCGCGGTCCCCCCGAAGCTTGCCTTTGCTTGTGGCCGCAGTCGCCGTCATCGTTCGCCCCCGATCCGTTTTCACCGTGAAGTACGCCTCATTTGCGGCCTAAGTATAGCCCAGCGCCACGCCATCCGGCCAGCCGCTGCGGCTGAGCAGCGTCGACTTGAGAGCGCCGACGTTCCTGCTGTGGGGGAGGGGCCGCTCGGCCTGCCCGTTGGGGTTGCCGAGCGGCCCGATCCCGGCGCGCGCCGTCCTCCCTCCAGTCGCCGTGTCGCCGCAGCCGTGACTCGGCGGCCGATGTGTGTTATACTACGGTCGCAAGCCAGTGTCCTTGTCCTCGATCTGCAAGCAGAGCGCCAATTTGTTTTGCACTCGGCGGCTAAGGAATAGCAGACCTTAAGGAGGTCGTCGAGTGTCTTATACAGACATTACCCTAACCTGCGTCGATTGCGGCGCCCAGTTCACGTTCTCTGCGGAGGACCAGGAGTACCACGCCAGCCGCGGCTTTACCAACGAGCCCAAGCGGTGTGCTTCCTGCCGATCAGCGCGAAAGTCCGAGCGCGGCGACAGCCGCGGCGGCGGCGGCGGCTACCGCTCATCCACACGACAGATGTTTACCGCCGTCTGTGCCCAGTGTGGCAAGCCCGCGGAAGTCCCGTTTGAGCCGCGTGGAGATCGCCCCGTATACTGCCGCGACTGCTTTTCGCAGCGCGCGCCGCAGCGCGACCGCTACTAGCGCCGACTCAACGACTCGTACCTGCGCTCTGATTCGTTAGGGCGCAGGCGAGTCAACAATCGCCCGCTTGGGCTGACAGGGCTGCGGAGGAGAGCAGTTGACTACTCTGTACGTCGGTAATCTGTCCCCTGAGACTACCGCCAGCGACATCCGTGCCGTTTTCTCCCCATTCGGCGAAATCGGCTCGCTGCGGGTCGCCCGCGACCGCGCCGGCCGGGCCCGCGGCTACGCCTTCGTCGAGCTTGACGAGGACGCCGCGGCCGAGGCGCTGAACGGGCTCAGAGGCGTCGAGCTCAAGGGCCGGCTGATGGACGTGGTCGTGGACACCCCATCGCCGGGCGGCAGACGGTACAGCGGCCGGGGCGGCCGGGGTTCACGACGGGGGCGCTGACAAACTCCGCTTTCCGTCTTTCCCGGATAGGAGGAGATTCATGAGGTTGGAGCTGAGACACCCGGGAACGTCGATTTCATTCCTCGACGGTCCAACCGGAGAGCTAATTCTGCGCATCGGTTCCGACGAAGAAGGCCGCCTCCGCATCCAGTTCCATTTGTACGACTCCGAAGGCCGCACCATCGCCGAATCAGATGACGCCGTCGCCTTTCCCGAAGGCGTTCGAGTTCAGGCGGCAGACGGCGAGCTTCTCCTCGAACTCCCCGCGGAGATGGGCGAGAACATCTGCTACCACCTCTACAATCGCAAGGGCGAGCTCCTCACCAGCTCTGACGGCGTTTCGACGAGGATCGGTCCCTGCCTGCGAATGGAATCCTGGCCTCGCGGCGGGAGGCACTACGCGACCCGTCAGCAACCCGCCCAGCCAAGCGTCGATTCCTCGACCGCCTAACGCTACATACGCTCCGGCGCGCTGATCGACATCAGCGATAGCGTGCGACCCAGCGCCACCGCCGTCGCCTCCACCAGCTTCAGACGCGCCTTCGTCAGCGGCACGTCGTCCGTTACCACCCGGCACTTCTCGTAGAAATCGTGGAACACCGTCGCCAGCTCCAACGCGTAATGCGTCAGGTGGTGCGGCTCCCGCGTTCGCGCCATCAGCTCCACCAGCTCCGGCAGCCGCAGCATCTTGCGAATGAGCGCCAGCTCCGCCGGATGCGTTAGCAGCGCCAGGTCGCCGTCGGCGTAGTCGACGCCGCGCTCCCGCCCCAGGTTGAGGATGCCGCAGATGCGGGCGTGCGCGTACTGGACGTAGTAGACCGGGTTCTCCGCGCTCTGCTGCTTGGCCAGGTCGAGGTCGAAGTCGACCGTTGCGTCGGCGGAGCGGGTCAGGAAGAAGAAGCGGCAGGCATCGGCGCCCACCTCCTCCAGAACCTCGCGCAAAGTGATGATGTCGCCGGCCCGCTTCGAGATGCGCACGACCTCGCCCCCGCGCCTGAGCGTCACGAGCTGCCCGATAATGATGTCCAGCCGCCCCGGCTCGACGTCCATGGCCGAAAGCGCCGCCTTTAGCCGCGACACATGCCCCTGGTGGTCCGCGCCCCAGATGTTGATCACCTGGTCGAAGCCGCGGACCAGGAACTTGTCGTAGTGATACGCGATGTCGGAGGCGAAGTAGGTCGGGTTGCCGGTGGAACGGACCAGCACGTTGTCCTTGTCCTCGCCGAGGGCGCTGCTCGTGAACCAGACCGCGCCTTCCTTCTGCGTCACGTAGCCCTTCTCCCGCAGCAGCGCCATCGCCTTCTCGTAGCGACTGTCCGGGCCGTAGAGGGTCGATTCGCGAAACCAGGCGTCGTAGCGTACGCGTATGGCGGCCAGGTCCGCGGCGATACCTTCCAGCATCTTGTTCAGGCCGATGGTCCGGAACTCCGGCGGCGGGTCCGGCCCGAACTCCCGCGGCCCCAGGAAGCGGTCGCCGTGCTCCTTCCGAATCTCCTCCGCCAGCTCGATGACGTATTCGCCGGGATAGCCATCGGCCGGTATCTCCGCCTCGACGCCGAAGAGCTGTTGATAGCGGGCGTAGAGCGTCCGGGCGAACACCTCGACCTGCGTCAGCATGTCGTTGACGAAGTACTCCTGCTCCACATCGTAGCCGGCGGCCGATAAGACGTTCGCCAGCGTGCTGCCTATCGCCGCCCAGCGTCCGTTCCCGACGTGCAGCGGCCCGGTCGGGTTGGCGCTCACGTACTCCACCTGCACCCGGCGCCCTTCGCCCAGCGGCAGCGAACCGAAGCTCTGACCAACGGCGCGTATCTCGTCGACCTGGCCCGCGAGCCAGCTTTCGCTGAGGCGGAAGTTGATGAAGCCGGGCGCCGCGACGCTCACCTCGCCGATGGCCGCGTGCGGCTTGATGTGGCGCGATATCTCCTGCGCGAGGTCGAGCGGCTTCGCGCCGGCGACCCGCGCCAGGCGGAGCGCAATGCTCGAGGCGTAGTCACCGTGGTCGGGGCGCTGCGGACGCTCGATTTCGACTTCCGGTAGCGCCACCGACGGCAGCTTCCCCTCTTCCCGCGCCTCGTGCGCCGCTTCCGAGACCAGCCTTTCGATTTCCTCGCGGACCATGCCCTGCTGAGGCATCGGCTCCCTCTTTCAAGTCAGTTCGCGCCTGCCTGCCGGCAAGTCCTTTTGGACGACAGGCACGCGCGAACGTGCGGCGGTGATTGCAACAGTCGCCTATTATACTCCGACGCGCCCAGAGTAGCTAACGTTGCGCCTGGCCGGTCGTCGAACGCGCCGCCCCCTTCGATTCGCCCTCCTGGCGCTCCCACAGCGACTCCAGGACGATCCACTGCCCGGGGTCCTGCCGCACGCACCTCTCCATGGCGCCGGTGATCTTCAGCGTGTTAGTCCGCACGTCCTCTTCGTGATTGCCGGATGATATCGGCTCGAACGCCGGCTCCGAAAAGATGTCGAAGCGGTTGCCCTCCATCCGGCGGCAAAACATCGGCACTATGAGCGCGCCTGTGCGCAGCGCCAGCTCCGCCGCCCCGGTGGGGACGCGCGTCTCCTCGCCGAAGAACGGCAGCACGATGCCGGTGTTCTGGATATCGCGGTCGCACAGAAGCGGCACGACGCCGCCTTCGCGCAACCGGCGGATAGCCTCGCGCAGCGACACCAGGCTCAGCGGCCGGAACACCAGCCCGTGCGCCGCGCGAAGCTTGTGCACCAGGTCGTTGAGCCGCTGCGGCTGCAACGGCTCCGTCAGAGCGAACGTCTCGATGCCGAAGACGGTTGCGCAATGAAGCACCGTCTCCGGATTGGCGTAGTGCGCGCTCACAACGACGACGCCCCGTCCCGCCGCAACCGCCTTCCTCACTTCTTCGAGGCCGGAGACGACGGTGACGCGCTCCTCTACGAAGCGCCGCATGTCCTGCCGCGGGCTGCGAACGAGGTCGGCGTAGTAGCGCGTGGCGTTGCGCATAACGCGGCGAGAGGTGGCCCGCACGTCGCTCTCGCTGGCGCCGGCCCCCATAGCATGACGCATGTTGGTTTGCACGTTCCGTCGCAGCCCGGGCCGCAGGTAGTACATCGCCGTGCCGACGCCGTCGGCGATGAAATAGGCGGCGCCTGTCGGCAGCCAGCTCAGGAGCTTATAGGAGAAGAGCAGGGCAAGATACTTGAACATGCGGCCTTCGTCCGCTCAGGGCCTGTGGGCGAGCGCCGTCTCAGTGTGCGCGGCCTTGGAGTTGCGATCCCACATGTCGTGGAAGATGAACCACTGGTTTGGGTCGAGGCGGATCAGCCGCTCCAGGGAGGTCATGATCGCCTGCGTCAGGCGGCGGACGTCTTCCTCCTCGTCGGCGGACTTCTCGAAATGGAGGTCGAAATCGATAATGGGGCGGATCAGCTTCTCTTTTCCCTTGACACGCGCCATGACAGCCGGCATCGCACGCGCGCCGGTCCTGAGCGCGAGGCGAGCCGGCCCCACCGGCACTTCCGTCGGGGCGCCGAAGAAATTGACGCGCACGGTGCCGCCCGGCTCCGGCACGTCGATCAGCAACGCCAGAATCTCACCGTGGTGCAGCGCCCGGGCGACGCTGGGTCCGACTTTCTCCATCGGCGTCACCTTCATCCCCAGATGACGGCGCGAGCTCTGCACCAGCGTGTTCATCGCCGGGTGCGGGAACGTCTCGGCGATGACGTTTACAGGGAGGCCGTACGCGGAAAGGCCGGCCGCGCCCATGTCCCAGTTGCCGTAGTGCAGCGTGATAAAGATCACGCCCTTCTTCTCCGCCAAGATCGCCTTGATCCGGTCCAGCTCGTCATCGAAGACGATGCGACGGCGCACCTCTTCCGGCGTCGAATCAAGAAAGTGGATGAAGTCGATTACGTACTTGCCGAAGTTTCGGAAGGAACTGCGCGCCGCCAGGCTTATCGCCGCCTCGTCGTCGGTATCGAGGACTCGCGCCATCGCCGCCTTGAGCGCGCGACGCTTGCCGAAGAAGCAAACGTAGCAAACGTCGGCGATGACGCGGGCGAAGAAGTATCCGACTTCAGGCGGGAGGGGACGCCCCAGCAGGATGATGAGGCGGAACAGCCAGTAAACGATCATGCCTTGCTCTTGGCGATGAACTCCTCCACCAATACCCGCGCGCGGTCGTCCGTGTACTGCTTGGGCGGCGACTTCATGAAGTAGGACGATGGTCCCACCAGCGCTCCCGATATCCCGCGGTCGAGCGCGAGTTTGCAGCAACGAATGGCGTCGATGACGACGCCGGCGGAGTTGGGACTGTCCCACACCTCCAGCTTCAGCTCCAGGTTGAGCGGCACGTTCCCGAACGTCGTCCCCTCCATGCGAATGTGGCACCACTTGCGGTCGAGCAGCCAGGGTATGTAGTCGCTGGGCCCGACGTGGATGTTGTCGGCAGGCATCTCGTAGTCGAGCTGCGACGTCACGGCGTTCGTCTTCGAGATCTTCTTCGATTCCAGCCGCTCGCGCTCCAGCATGTTGAGGAAGTCGGTGTTGCCGCCGAAGTTGAGCTGGTACATCCGGTCGATGCGCACGCCGCGGTCGCGGAAGAGACGTGTGAGCACGCGGTGAGTGATGGTCGCGCCCACCTGCGACTTCACGTCGTCGCCGATAACCGGCAGATTGCGCTCCTTGAAGCGGTTCTGCCAGTACG
This sequence comes from Dehalococcoidia bacterium, assembly GCA_049511815.1. Taxonomy (GTDB): domain Bacteria; phylum Chloroflexota; class Dehalococcoidia; order DSTF01; family JALHUB01; genus JALHUB01. Next base: position 3,049 of record JBEKXP010000046.1, on the reverse strand, counting down.
GCTCGCGCGCAATGAAGACCGGAATGCAGTTGATCAGGCCGCAGCCGGCGGTCAGCACCTGCTCCACGTACCACTTCGTCGCCTCCTCGCTGCCAACCGGCAGGTAATTGAGGACGACGTGCGTTTCCGTATCCCGCAAGATGCCGACGATGTCATCCGTCGGCCCCGGCGCCTTCTTGATGATCTGCGACAGGTACTTCCCCAGCCCGTCATGCACCATGCCACGGTGAACGCGCACGCCCATCGACGGCACTTCGGCGAATTTGAACGTGTTGTTCGGCGCGGTGTAGATGGCTTCCGACACGTCCTTCCCGACTTTGTTGGCGTCGATGTCGAAGGCGGCGACGAAGTTGACGTCGCCAATGTGGTAGCCGCCGAGCACGGGGTGCATTAGGCCCGGGATCGACTTGTCAACAGGAGCGTCGCGGTAAAAGTGGACGCCCTGAACGAGAGACGAGGCGCAGTTGCCCACGCCGATGATGGCCACGTTAATCTTTCCCACGTTGCACTCTCCAGGAATCGGCCGGCGCGCTTAGATCCTTCTCAGCCCATCCCTCGGCAATGCCGCTCCCGGTCGCCGGCAGAGGGGAATGCGGGATGGCTCGCTGCATTCTATCAACAGCGGCCGTTCACCCGCAAGCGAAAAGAAGGCGAAGACCATTGGCAGGGAACGTGGATGCGAAGAAGCGACGCCGTCAGATCGCCCAGCGCGAGCGCGCCATCTCGCGCTCCTCCTTCGCCAGCGTCAGATTGTGGCGGGCGCGTCCGACGAGCGCTTCCGCCCCCGGCTCGTGCTCCATAATAGCGGCGACCCCTATGGAGACGCCGATGGGAAACGTCAGCGGCCGTCCCTGAAGGACCAGCGCCGCGGGTGAGCCGTCGAGGTACTGACGCACCCGCTCGGCGAAGGCCTCGGCGCCGTCGCGGTCGCAGTCCAGGAGCAGGATCGCGAACTCGTCGTCGGCCATCCGCACGGCCACGTCCGAACCGCGCTTGGCGGAATCGACGACGTTGGCCACACGGCCGAGGGCGGCGTCACCCGCCGCCTCGCCGTACGTATGGTTGATCATTCGCAGGCTGTTCACGTCGAGAATGGCGACCGAAAACGCCTCCCCGTAGCGTCGCGACCGCGAGTACTCCTCGCGAAGTCGCAACCAGAAGTACTGCTCATCCGGCAGTCCCGTCACGCCGTCGCGCGCGAGAGGCAGGCCCGTCCGCACAAGGCCCCCCTTGGCGCCGCGCAGTCGCACGAGGGCGGTGGCGCAGACAACGCATACGGCGAACGCCAGCGGGAACCGCATCGCCGTAAGATAGGCCTGAGAGTCAGCCCGCTCCACCAGCCCGGTTAGCAGCGAAGCGCTAACGAGCGCCAGCGCCAGAATGAGGTAGCGCTCAAGCTCGCGCAGCTCCGGCGGCGTCTCCCGCACCGGCGCGACCCTGTTGGTATGCAGGCGCAGGGGTCGTAGGCTGGGACGGTGCCAGCCCGGCGCTTCCTCAAGACGCGCGGCACGAGAGACGGGTGGTTCTTCGCCCGACAAGGTCTGCTGCTCCTCCGTGGGCTGCTTCATCGAGTGGATGCTCCCCGACCGCTTCATCCAGTAGATCATCGACCGATTCCCGGTTAGCTGATGGGCAATCGGGGGCAGATCTGCAATGCGACAGCGAGGAGCCTTGCCGATGGGACAGGCGCGGCCTCAGGCCGTCGCCCGACCGCCGGTCTCCGCGTATCTCGCCATGATCTCGTCGCCGTCCTTCCCAAACACGACAACGTAGTCGAGATGCGGCTCGTCAACGCGGAAGGAAACGGTTATCGGCGAGGCGGAGCCGAGCTCGAAGTCGGCCCGCGCATGGTTGAGGAAGACGCCGTAGCCGCGACTGCTTGAATAGGAAGGATTAGTCGCTCCTGCTGCTGCCTGACACTGAAGGCGCTCTCCCGGCTCGCGCTCGAAGCTCTCATGGAAAGCGATGCGACCGCCTGCGTCGCGCGAATAGCCGAGCGGCAGCGAGACGAGCCGCGTCGGCGTAACGTCGCCGATCTGCTGCACCAGCAGCTTCCGGCCGTCGAAGTCGAACACGCCGTAGTGGAACGGACGCCGCACCACCCGAAGCTCCAGCGCCCGGCTGCGCACGACTACACGGCCCTCGCGCACCTCTACGCTCACCTGCTCGGCCGGCTCCGACGCGTCCCCACGCAGCGGGCCGTCAGCGACTCGCCGGCACCGGACGCGCACAGCCTCCGGCGCGACGAACCGGATCTCCAGCGCCATCGCCTCACCCTCGTTGGTCAGCACGGCGAAGCGCGCGCCCGCCTGCCCGCCCGGGCCGGGCACGCGCCGATAGCGCACCACCCGCGAGAGGTAGCAGTAGCTGCGGGTCGGATCGTCGAAGATCGTGGCGTCCGGCATGGCCTTCCTCCTGCCGTCGCCTCATTCTAGGGCCCGTGCCGCTTCCGGAGAACGGCAGCGTAAGGAAAGCGCAGGACAAGCGCTGGCCAAGCGTCAAGCTTCGATGCTGCGGCAACGGCTAGGATGACGGTAGCAACGGCGATATGCGGCCGGGGGTTTCGAGGAGACGGTGGGGCGGTCAAGGCGGGCGGCGCCTGAGCGGGCCGCCGCTCGTTCACAGGTCGAGACGAAATCCCCGGCCTCTTATTGTCACAATATAGAGCTTGGAAGCGCCCGCCGCCCGCAACCGGTCGCGGACGCGGTGCACCAGGGCATCAACCGCCTCGTCCGACACGCCGCCCAGCGCCTCCGGCCAGGCGCGGCTGATGATGTCGTCGCGCAGGCAGAGCTTGCCGGCGTTCTCGAAGAGAAATGCCAGCAGCGAGTATTGCTCGCGGGATAGCGGCGGCATAATCTCCTTGCCCCTGACGAGGACCTGCTGCGTTATCGTGTTGATGTACAGCTCCTGCTCCTCGGACGGCTCCGCGACAAGCACCGGAAGGCCGCCGGTCGCCGACGTTGCCAGCACGGCCTCCGACGGCGCCGCCACCGCGACGCGACGCCGCCGGCGCACCAGCACGACGCCGCCCACGCCCAGCGCCGCT
>JBEKXP010000045.1:0-13254 GCA_049511815.1 Dehalococcoidia bacterium | reverse complement strand
CGGGTCTGACGTAGCCGACACCTGGGCCAGGCCTTCGGTCATCATGTCCAACTGGCGGTGATCTAGGAAGTAGGGCCTCGCCACGAGCGGCGCCACTCTGTCCATGGTCGAGAACACCGTCTCTTCCTCGCCCTTTGCATGCCATCCCAAAATCTCGCTGAAGAAGCGAAGTCGATCCACGACAACCGACAAATCACCGTCGCCTGCTGCGGCCTTGTATGCCGCATCGTCAATTTCTGCGATATCGCGACGGAAAGCCTTGTGGATGGAAGTTATAGCATCAAGCGGTGTTGCCATTGGATATCCCTCCTCTTTGCATCTGCTGAATGAGCCGGGTGTCGTCGGCGACTTTGAGTGGCGGGTAATGTACTTCGGGGCCGACGGGATCAAACGACATGGGGCATCCTCCTCTTGGCTGAAGCTCGTTAAGCGGAGGTTATCATGGCGATATGGTTGCCGCGTGAAAGGCCAGCCAATCGAGGTGAAGAAACCATGCTCGCTGCGCCTGCAAACGATGAAAGGAGCGACAATGTGGGCGAAATGCCTGCAAGTAGTTAAGCGCTAGCTCAGCGAGTCCTCCGAACCCCGGCCCAGAGCGAGGAACGATCGCTTTGGCGCTCAGGACTAGTCGCAGCCGCCGCTAATGGCCCATTTCCCAGATGAGAACTTCCGCGTTTTCGCTCAGGGGTGCTGAATCTGATGCACAGCGCTCAGGCTCAGATGCCTATCACGCAGGGAGTGACCGCGAGCCTTCACTGGTGACCAACCCAAAGCTGCGTCTATGCTGCATCTCGAGACCGTGGCCGCAGTAACCTCGATTGTGGCAGCGATCAGGGGGTGGTTCACTCTCCAGACCGTGATGGAGTGCGATGACCCAACGGCCAGGCAGCGGGGTATAATCGGCCCGAACGAGTCAACACGACAGAGCGCATACCAGAGGGACGGGCCAATGAACGAGCAAACTAGCCGAGAAATGAAGTTCGTGGAGAACTTCATTGAGTTTGGGGCGCTGCATCGCGCACGCGTCGCGTGGGGTCTGCGCGAACAGTTCAGGCGGACTCCGAAAGAACAGGCCAACTTGCGCGCATCGCTGGCACTGGATCTAGTCCAGACGTATTTGAACACCTACGAGGACATCGCGATCTGGCTGCATGTCCTGCAGAAGTGGGTCCGACGCGAAGGCAACGTCACACAGCTCCTCGACAGAGAGCGGGCCGTCGGTCAACGACATCGCGTCGGCCATCTGCAACGACTCAGCGTCCCCGAGGGTGGTCACACCGGCGAGAGCATCGCACGCCGGCTTGGCATTCCGTACAAGGATCGGGACAACTGGGAGGCAGTCCACCCTTCTAGCCGAGACCGACTGCGACGGGATATCGATGAGTTGGCCAGGCTGTCTAACGCTCTCTTCTCAGGGGCGCAGAGTTGGACAAGGTCCGGCGACCTGGGTCTGTGGAGGGCATGGAACAAAACTAAACACGGCATATTCGTCACTCTCAGGCGAAGCAGGGCAGGGGCGGGGAACATCCTCACGATTCACGTCAACCCGGACGATCTCGGGGAACGCTATGAGCTGCCCGTGCAAGACCGACACTTAGTGGGGCTGCTGGTGAGGACCTTCATGGGCTGCGTCTTTCTGGGGCGTGCGCTGGACGTTGTATATCAGCTCCGGTTTCAGCGTGTGCCTGAGGTCAGTTGGATGGCTCATGCTGCTGCGATGAACATGACGGAGGTCAGCCGCGAAGACATCGAGGAAGTGCTCAGCGCCTCACACGTTCAGCGACAGTCCTGGCTGCTCGGCTCCGGCCCTCACGATCGGCCGTATCAGCTTGAGTCCACCTTCGCCCTCAAATTGGCCTCCGGGTGGCAGATGGGTGATACTGCTACCGACAAGGTGGACTAGCCTATCCGCCAGTGTCGCCCCCCTGGAAATTGATCGCTTGACTTCCGCCCACACTAATGCATCATGGTCATGATTCTACGTTTGCGAAGGAGAAACGACCATGACAGCTACCATCATCCCCGTTGGCGAGGAGGCGGCAGGCTGGGAACGCGCTCTGTACGCATTTCTTGCCGAAAAGGAGAAGCGGAGCGGCTCAAGACGCACAGTCGAAGGCTACTCGCGCACTCTCCAGCACTTCTTCGGCGCGGTCGGCAAACCGCCCGACAAGGTCACCTGCCAGGAGGTCTTCACCTGGGCCTACGGCAAGGGGCTCTCGGGCAAAGAGCCTGCGGCAATCACCATCGGATCAAGGCTCGCTTGCCTGAGCTCCTTCTTCCGCTTCCTGATCCGCATGCAGATTGTTTCCGCCAATCCCTGCGACCAGATCGAGCGCCCCAAAGCGTCTCCCAGCCCACCGCGGGGGATCAGCGCCGAGGGAATCAGGAGACTGCTCTCCGTCATCCCCGACACGCCGGCCGGTCTGCGTGACCGAGCCATCATCCTCACGCTGGTCCTCACTGGCCGGCGCCGGGCAGAGGTCTTCAACCTGAAGGTCGGCGATCTGATTCGGAGCGATGGACTCTTCTACACCTATCGCGGTAAGGGCGGCAAAAGAGGGAAGCGCGAACTACCGCTGCCAGCGTTCGAGGCGATCCAAGAGGCACTCGCTGCTTTCGGCAAGGACCTCAACACCATGAAGCCCGAGGAGTCGCTCTGGCCGTCACCCGGTCGCGACGGCTGGGGCATCACCAGCGACACTTTCTACGGGAACCTGCAGCGCTACCTGCGCAAGGCGGGGCTCCCACCCGCCGGCGTTCACATCTTTCGGCACTCGGCTGCCAAGCTGCGGCGTGACGTCGGGGAGTCAGTGGAAGACGTGAGTTGCTTCCTCGACCACAGCTCGTTAGCAGTGACGACAGTGTATCTCAGGCGGCTGGAGGGGCAGGAAGACCGGAGTTGGCAGAAGGTGGCGATGGCACTGGGTATCTGTTGAATACGCCTACCCAACAAGGCAGCAAAATGAATGAGGGCCGGCCGCATTGAGGCGCCCAGCCAACGCCCCCACAGTCGCCGCATGAAGACAAGAGGACTCTTCGCTCTCGCCAGTCTGCTTACCACGGCCAGCATCAAAGCCTCGGGCCGCCCACGGCGCATCGGCGCCCACCTAGTGCGTCGCCAGCTCTACAAGCGGGTGGGGGGTTGTTCAGCGGTGGTCGTCGTGTTTCGCCTCTGCCGCGGCGTGGGGGTAGCGGGGCCGGCCCGGGTAGCGGCCCAAGGGTACCGCGACGGCCTCCGCTGGACGGCTACATTGCAGACAACGCCAGCCATCCTCGCGGCTGTGGACGGTGAGGTCAAAGTACACCCAGCCGCCGCAGCGGGGACACCGGCGGAAGCCGATAAGCGCCGTCTTCTCTTGCTTCGTCCTGCTCCTGTATTCGCGCGTCGGCACACGCGAACTTGAGCCATTCCCCAAGCTGTTCCAAATCTGACAGCGATCCGTTGCCAGCGGTCGGTTTCCTAAACCGCGTGTCGCAGGTTCGAGTCCTGCCGGGGGTACCAGCCTGACCGCCCGCTGCTTGTGCCCTGAGTCGAGCTCAGTTCATCGAGATCGGGGCGAGGCCCGGCGCCGTTGGGAAGGCGACGCTCACTCTCGCCGGAGCGCTTCGATCGGGTCGAGTCTTGCGGCCCGCCAGGCAGGGTAGACGCCGAAGACCAGCCCTGTCGCAGCGGACATGGCGAGGCCCGCGAGGATCCACTGCGGCGTGATGACGTAGGCGCCTCCGTTCACGCTGACCTTGAATGTCGTGAAGAGCAGATTGATGTGGTAGTTGAAGTCGTGCTGCAGGATCTGCGTGATGCCGACGCCCGCCGCAACGCCCAACAGGCCCCCGAGGGTCGTTACGACTAGCGCTTCGATGATGAATTGCATGAGGACGTCGCGGCGCTTTGCCCCGACCGCCTTGCGGATTCCAATCTCGCGCGTGCGCTCGCTCACCGACACGAGCATGATGTTCATGATGCCAATGCCACCGACGATCAACGAGATCAAAGCGATCGACACGAGCAGCACACTAAGGGTGTGGTCGACCGCGGTGGCTGTCGAGAGGACGTCGCTCTGGGATTGAATGAGGAAGTCGTCATCAGTCCCTTCCGCCAGGTTGTGGCGCTTGCGGAGGATGTCCGTGATCGCTAGCTTTATCTGGGGGATCTTGGAGCGGTCCGTCACCTTGACGTTCACCTGGCTCACGGTGGTGCCACGCGGGTTGCGGACAAGGGGCACGCGCGCCTGAAAGGACGTGATGGGCGTGATGACGACGTTGTCCTGGTCAGTCGAAGAGGTCGAGCCCTTCTCTTCCATCACACCGACGACAGTGAAGCTGAAGCCGACGGCGAAGTTCCCCGGACCGACCGCCACGCGCACGTTCTCGCCAATCGGGTCCTTGTCTCCGAAAAGCTGCTGTTTGACCTTCGCGCCTAGAACGACGACGAGCGCTTTCTTGTTGATGTCGTCTTCCGTGATGAAGCGGCCCTCGGCGACGTAGAAGTCGCGAACATACTGGTAGCTCGTCTCCGTGCCAATCAGCGTCGTACTGGTATTCTGGCCGCGGAATATGGCGGTGGCGCTGAATGGCATAGCGGGCGCAGGCGCCGTGCTCTGCGACGCGACGGCATCGACGCCGTCGATCTGGGCGGCATCGATCGCGCGGGCATCCTCGAGGAAGAGCGCGGTGTTCCCCATTCCGGGGAGCACCAGCCCCGTGGTTGTCTTGCCGTTGCCCGGTTGAATGAACAGCAGGTTACTACCGAGGCCCTTGATGCGGTCAGCGACGCCCTTCTGCGCACCCTGGCCCGCAGCCGTAAGCGTGATCACAGCGCTGATCCCGATGATGATGCCGAGCATTGTGAGCAACGTGCGCAGGATGTTGCTGCGCAGCGCAATCAGCGCCGTCACGATGATGTCGGTCGGGTTCATGCGTCAGTCGCTCCGAGGAGCCGGCGCTCGGCCGGCGCTATGGCGGAGGACTGTTGCGCCTGTGACGATACACGCGAGATCGCCTCCGCATCCTGGCGGTAAGCCGGAACGTTTGGCGCGTCGCTGACGATCTCGCCATCAAGTAGCGAGACGATCCGCCGCGTGTACGCCGCGACGTCGTGCTCATGGGTGACGAAGGCGATCGTAATGCCGCGTTCTTCGTTGAGCCTGCGGAAGATCTCCATAACATCGTGGCTGGTCTTCGTGTCCAGCGCGCCTGTCGGCTCGTCGGCGAGGATCACCGACGGACTGCCGACGAGCGCGCGCGCGATCGCGACGCGCTGCTGCTGGCCGCCGGAGAGTTGCGTCGGCCGATGATGCATTCGGCTCTCGAGGCCGACGAGCCTCAGCGCGACACGCGCGACCTGCTTGCGGTTCGTGACGCCTCGATACGAGAGCGGCATTGCCACCTGAGCGACGGCGTCGAGGCGCGGGAGCAGGTTGAAGGACTGAAACACGAACCCCAGGCGTCGGTTGCGGACCGTCGCGAGCTGAGCGGAGTTGAGCCTGCTAACGTCTACGCCATCGAGCTCGTATGTACCGTCGGTCGGGCGATCGAGGCAGCCGACGATGTTCATGAGTGTTGACTTGCCCGAGCCGGAGGGCCCCATGATGGCCAGGAACTCGCCGCCCTGGATCTCCAGGTCGACGCCACGGAGGGCGTGGACGGTCTCCGAGCCGAGCTTGTAGACCTTGGAGATGCCTCTCAGCCGGATCATTGCTACCTCAAACCGCTCGGGATGGTGGGTTGAGGCTCCGGCGTGGAGCCGGGCTTCGCCGTCGTCAGCGTGGCGACTTCGACGATATCGCCCTCGTTCAGGCCAGAGAGCACCTCCACGTTGTTGGCGTCGCTCACGCCGGTGGTGATTACTTGTTCCTCGACGTCGCCGTTCGCACGCTTTACGGAGACGATCTGATCGTTGCCGCGGCGCCTGATCGCGCGCGGCGGGACCACGACCACGTTCGGCTTCGAATCGGTGGCGATAAGACCATTTCCGTTCATGCCGGCCGCGGGTGAGGGAGAATCGGGTGCGATCGTCAGCGTGGCATCGACCTCATATGTGACGACCCCGCTGGTCGCGTTGGGATCGGAGCCGATCGACGTGATCTGGAACGGGAATGGCTTGCCCGGGAGGGCATCGAAGATCACCATGCCGGCCTGGCCAAGTTTGATGTTGGGGTAGTCGGTCTCCTGCACGTTCATCTTGAGACGAAGCAGGTTCGGCGTGAGCAGCACGATGGGTGCGCCGGTCGAAGAGCCGCCCGCAGCGCCGGCAAACTCCCCAACGTGAGCGTTTACGGCCGCAACGACACCGTCGAAGGGCGCGACGATCTGGGCGTTTCGAAGACCGATCTGCGCAGCTTCGACTACGAGACCGGCGGTTTCGACGGCTTGGCGCGCCTGCGCGATGGCGTTCGCAGTCGCACCCTGGTGCGCTTCGTCATCCTTCGCCTGGGCCGCATCGACGGCGGCCTGGGCGCTGAGCAGGGCCGCCGCCAGCGTAGACCGTTGCGGATCGGTGCGGCCCTGCACGGCCGCGAGGTTCTGCTGCGCGGCGGTCAGGGCCGCTTCGGCGGAAGCTACTCCCGCGTCGGCGGCGGCGACGTCATCGCTCGTGGGTCCGTCGTTCACGGAACTGAGCTTCTTCTCTGCGGATGTGAGCGTTTTCTGCGCGGAGGTCACTGCTGCGGCCGCAGAGTCCGCGCTGTTCTGCGCATTGAGGAAAGTGCTGTTCGCGGCGATGACGCCCGTTGCGAGTGTTGCGTGCGCACCGCCGAGGGCGGCTGTCATCAGCGTGGCATCGGCGGAGGAGATGGGTGAGACGGCCGTAGAACAGAACGCGGGTGCAGGATCGGCGGCGCAGTAGCTGGTTTCCGCGCTTCTGAGCGAAGCATCGGCGGTAGTCAAGGTGTTCTGAGCGCTGGCGGAACTATCCTGAGCCGCGGTGAGGGCGGACTGCGCTGAGGCCACCCCTGCTTCGGCAGCCGCCTTGTCAGCGGCGCTGGGCGTGTCGTCGAGCTTCGCACGCGCGTTCTTCGCGCTCGCGAGCTGAGCTTCGGCGGCGCTTACGCCTTGCTGAGCCGCCGCGACATTAGCTGCGCTGCCGCCGCCCACCAGCGTGTCGAAATCGTTCTGCGCCTTGGTGAGATTCGATTGTGCGGAAACCAGCGCCTGGTCGGCAGCGGCGATCTCGGATGCCGTCGAGCCGCTGAGCAGATCGTCGAGCTTGAGCTGAGCGGCGCGCTGGTTTGCCTGCGTCTGCGACAAGGCGTTGACCAGACCGTCAGATTCGATGCTGGCTAGGACGTCGCCCTTCCGCACGGCATCGCCCACCTTGACGTTGACCTCGGCAATCTTTCCCGTGGCCTGGAAGGTGAGGTTGCTGTTGAGCTGAGCATCGGCGACTCCCGAAATGCTCAGCGTCTGGCTGATCGTTGCCCTGACTACAGGGATCTCCTCCATAGAACGGGTGGCTGTAGTAGCGTTGCTCCTGAATGCAAAGTAATAGATCGCTACGGCAACGCCGCCGACGCAGAGCAGCAACACCGCGAAAGTGATAAGGCGTTTACGCCAGTTGCCCTCAGAGAGAGCAAGTTCGTCCTCGAGTTTGGCCGCGGTCACCGGATTCTCCTTTCGCTCCGCTGCGGCGACGCTGCGCTTGCTCCGCCAAGCGCTCTCAGTTCAAGGTCGCAGAGCGTTTCGATCATCTTTCGTTCGTCGAACTCCTTCGTGCACGCGCTGAAGAAATGAAAGTGCGCGCTTGCGATAAAGCGCGATGCGAGCAGCGGGTCAGGACATGCGAAGGTGCCATCGGTGACGCCGCGCTCAACAATGCTGCGGATGCTTTCACCAAGGAGGAGCGGCAGCGACCACTCTATCTCGTCGGGGCGGACGCGCTTGCCGGCGCCCTCGCTTCGGACCCCCATCTGCCAGGCGAGGGCCATCAGGTCGTAATTGCGCCCCACCGCCTGGGCGAACCGCGTCGAGAGCCCACGCAGGGCCTCTGCTGGCGCGGCCCGCCCGTTGTCGGAGTGAGTCAGTACCGCATCAAATTCCAAGCGAAAAGTGTGGAGAACAGCGTCGAGGATTGCTACCTTGTCGGGGAAGTAGCGATAAAAGGTGCCGAAGCCGAGGTCAGCGGACTCAGCGATCGCCGCGATGGTGGTCGCCTCGAAACCGACCTGACCAAACAGATGGCGAGCCGAGGCGATGAGGGCAGCGCGGTTTCGGGCGCGCTTCCGCTCCGTCCGCGAAATTGATTCGGATATCACTTCTGACACTGACATCGCAGCAACTTTACGGCGAGCGGCACCGTGGGTCAACGGCGCCCGGGATATAGTTGACGGGGATATCAGGGCAAGCGACTGATGGGGCGATCATACGAATTCGTTTAGAACCGGACCCACCTAGAGGCGGCCCGGGCCAACCTCGACCCCGGTGGGCAGTTCATCGCCATCAGACCAGGCCAGCGTTAGATGGGAGGATTAAGACGCTCAGGTCCTTCGATGAGGTCTGTAGCGACAGACAGCTCCGGCTGCGCCGTACGGGCGCCCACATGGGCGTGCTCGCGCAGCGGTATTTCGCGCAGCAGCCAGGAAGCTAAGAAGGAGACGAAGACCACCGGCACCGCCCACAGGAAGACGGTATCGAGGGAACGGGCGAACGCCTCGACAACGCCGTGCAGGACCGGCGCCGGCAGCGTTCGCAACTGCGCCGGACTGGCGGTGAGCGCGGCCCGACTGATGCCGTTGAGAGCCGCGTTGGGGACCAGGCGCGGCAGGTTGTAGTCCAACCGGTTGTTCAAGATCGAGCCAAAAATCGCAACACCAAATGCCGCGCCCAGCGATCGGAACAGGTTGGCGCCCGCGGTCGCCGCGCCCAGGTCCCGATACGGAACGGCGTTCTGAACCGCCAACACGATCACCTGCATGATCATTCCAAGTCCGACGCCGAGCACCAGCATGTAAGCGGACTCCTCGAGGAAGCCGGAGCCGGTGCTCAGCCGAGAAAGCAGGAAGAGTCCGAGCGTGGTGATGGCCGTGCCGGCGATCGGGAAGAAGCGGTACCTTCCGGTCCTGCTGATGATCTGACCGGAAAGGACCGAGGTGGTGACCACCCCGAGCATCAGAGGCGCCAACTGCAAGCCGGAGACCGTGGCTGAGACGCCGTCGACCACCTGAAAGTAGAGCGGCAAGAAAGCTACAGCCCCAAACATGGCCAGCCCCAGGACGAACATGATCACGGCGCCCACCCGGAACACCTGCTCGCCGAACAGCCGTAGCGGCAGGAGCGGCTCCGGGGCGCGCGTCTCCTGTACCAGGAACAGACAGAGCAGCAGCACGCCCAGCACGGTCAGGCCGATGATCTGCGGGGACCACCAGGGGTACTCGGTGCCACCCCAACTGGTGACAAGCAGCAGGGAACTGAGACCGGCCACCATCAGCGCCGAGCCGAGGTAGTCGATCGGATGCTTCTGCCGCTGGAAGGGAAGTCGGAGGACGGTTTGCGTCACGACCAGCGCCAGCAGGCCCAGCGGCAGGTTGATGTAGAAGACCCAGCGCCAGGTCAGGTGGTCGGTGAACAACCCGCCGAGGAGCGGACCGGCAACGGCGGCGACGGCGAAGACCGTCCCCATGTAGCCCTGGTAGCGGCCGCGCTCGCGTGGAGAGACGATGTCGCCGATCGTGGCCTGAGACATCGTGATGATGCCGCCGGCGCCCAGTCCTTGCAGGGCGCGCGAGCCAATGAGCTGCAACATGCTCTGAGCAAGGCCTGAAAGCGCCGACCCAACAAGGAAAACGATGATGGCGAACTGGAACAGCTTCTTACGGCCGAACAGGTCACTGAGCTTGCCGTAAAGCGGCATCGACGCCGTAGAGGTCAGCAGGTACGCCGTGATAATCCAGGACAGGTGCTGCAGCCCGCCCAACTCACCGACAATGGTCGGGAGCGCCGTGGCGACGATCGTTTGGTCGAGCGAGGCCAGCAGCATCCCCAGCATGAGGCCGCTGAAAACGACCAGCACCTGTCGGTGCGACAACTGGGTCTGTCCAGTGGTGGTTGTGCGCAGCGGAACGGGTTGCTCAGCCATCGTTGTTGGGAAGTCGTTCCCTCAGCGGTTTGCGGCTGAAGCGCATCTTGAGCCCATCAACTAGGCTGAAGACCACGGGCACGACCACCAGGGTCAGCAGCGTTGAGGTGAATAGCCCTCCGATCACCACCCGGCCCAGCTCGCTAGCGATCAGCGCTCCCTGGTTGCGGCCCAGCGCCAGCGGGACGAGAGCAAGCATCGCGGCGACGGCGGTCATCATAATCGGCCGCACACGCGTCTGCCCGCCTTCCACGAGAGCATCGTACGTGCTGTAGCCGCGCTCCTTGCGAAGCATGATCACGAACTCGAGCAGGACGATGGCGTTCGTCACAACGATGCCGACGAGCATCAGGATGCCGATCAGCGAGCTGATGCTGAGCGCCGAACCGGTGACGGCCAGCGCCACGATGGCGCCGATCAGAGCCAGCGGCAGGCTGAACAGAATGACAAACGGCGTAAGCAGGCTGCCGAACAGCAGCGCCATGACAGTGTAGACCAGCACGATCGATACTACGATAGCGACAAACATCTTGGAGAAGCCCTCGTTGATGTCCGAGGCGATGCCGCCGGCCTTGACGCTGATCCCGTCCGGCAGTGTCAACTTGTCCACGGCCTTTTGCGCGTCCTGGGAGACCTTGCCCGTGTTGTCACTCGTGATGTCGCCGGATATGGTCGCGGCGGGCCTGCCGTCGACGCGCGTGATCGTCGTTTGCTTCGTCACCGACACAATGCTCGCTACCGAGTCCAGCCGCACGTCACGGGCGATTTCCAGCGCGCCCAGAGTCTCGGCGCTATTGAGATCGCCGCCGGATACCACCAGGGTCACACCGATAGGCCCCTGGCCAAGGTCCGCCGTGGTGATGGTGCGGTTGGATGAGAGGTTGGCGATGCCGCCTGATATCTGCTGCGGCGTAAGGCCGGCTGCCGCGGCCTTCGCCGGGTCGACCTGCACTTCGAGCGTGGGCTGAGCGTCCGCGAGGTCGCTCTGGACGTTGGCGGTGTTCGGCACGGCCGCGACCGCCGCCCGCACCTGCTCTGCCGCGGCAGGCAGCGCGTTTGCCGCCGCGTCACTGGCAGCGGAGACCGTCATCGAGATACCGGACGTTCCCATACTGCTATCGGCGGCGGAGACGGACATGTTGTCGCTGTTGGGGACGTCTTTAGCGATCAGGTTGCGAAGTTGGCTGGCGACCGTGTTTTTGTCCGGTCCGCTCTTCGCGAGCTCGATGGTAATCTTGGCGCTGTTGGCACCCTTGCCGGAGATGACGTTGCCTACGGCGCCCAGGTCGCCGGCGGTGCCGTTGATCACTGACTGGTAGCGGTCGACCTTGAAGTTCGAAAGCAGCTTCTCGACGGACTCGGCTTGCTGAAGCACAGCGTCCTGGGTCTCGCCGGGGCGGGCGTCAACCGACACCGTTATGGTCTTCTGACCGGAGCCGGGCAGGAACTGGATGGGAAGCGTCGGGACGAGCGCCAGACTGCCGGCGAACATCACGCCGGCAACGCCGAGCGTTATCCAGCGGTGCCCAAGCGCCCAGCGCAGCACGGGTGTGTAGACTTTGGCCAGGGGCGTATCGCCCGGCCCTGCCTTCTGCCGCACTTTCACGCGGCCGGCGATGGTGAAGCGAGCGAGCGCCGGAATAACGGTCACGGCCACGAGGAGCGAAGCCAGTAGCGCGAACACGACGGCGAGCGCGAATGAAAAGAAAAGCTGGCCGATAATGCCTCCTACGAGGCCCAGCGGTAGAAAGACGGCGCAGGTTGTCGCCGTGGCACCGGTGATGGCGATGCTTACCTCCCGGGCGCCGTTAACGATCGCGTTAAACGCCTTCTCCCCTTTCGCCATGTGCCGGTAGATGTTCTCGAGGACAACGATGGAGTCGTCGATCACTCGACCGATGGCGATAGTGAGGCCGCCGAGCGTCATGATGTTCAACGAATAGCCCAGGCGGTCGAGCAGCACCACAGCGGTGAGTACGGACAGCGGAATCGAGACCGCTGTCACCATCGTCGTGCGCCAGTTGGCCAGGAAGAGGAAGACGATAATGATCGCGAACGCGCCGCCGATGAGCCCGTCTCGGACGACACCGTTGATCGAGCTGGTAATGAAGGTGGACTGGTCGAAGAAGACACTGAACGAAGCGCCCTGTGGCAGCGCGGGCTCGATCTTGTCCAGCTCCGCGGTCACGCTGTGAGCAACCTGCACTGTGTTGGCGTCCTTCGCCTTGGTCACCTGGATGCTCACGGCCGGTTGCCCATCGGTGCGGCTG
Organism: Dehalococcoidia bacterium; assembly: GCA_049511815.1. Classification (GTDB taxonomy): domain Bacteria; phylum Chloroflexota; class Dehalococcoidia; order DSTF01; family JALHUB01; genus JALHUB01. The sequence goes on along the minus strand of JBEKXP010000045.1, from coordinate 915 downwards.
GCGCCGTTTGGCGCGGCGGACGTCTCGGCGACCGTGGCGATGTCGCCAAGGCGCGCGGCCGTCGTGGGCGCGCCGGCGGCAGGCGTCGGGCGGACGTTGATGTTGCGGATGTCGTCCAGACTCTTGTAGACAGCGACGGTTTCGACCGGCAGGACCGTATCGCCTGTGGCGAGCTGGCCGGAGGGTAGGATGACGTTGTTTGCTTCCAGCGCCTGCGCCACCTGGTCGTAGGTCAGGCCGCTATCGAGCAGTTTCTGGCGGTCGAGGGTGACGACGACGTTGCTGAGCGCACCGCCGCTCACGGAAACGGAAGCGACACCGTCCAGGTTCGCCAGGTTGGGGACGACCTGGGACTGAGCAAGCTGATAAAGCTCCGCCTGGCTAAGGTTGCCCTCCAGGCTGAACGTGACGATGGGTATCATCGAAATGTCGAACTTGAGGATCGACGTCGAGACGTTCGACCCGAGGCGAGCATCGGCCAGCGCCTGTTTGACCGCCGTCTCGGCTGCATTGAGGTCCGTGCCATAGTTATAGCTGAGCATCGTCACGCCCAGACCAGACACCGCGGTGGAGGAGGTCTTCCGCACCCCCGGGAGGCCGGAGACAGCGGACTCGATCGGCGTGATGACCGTGTCGGTGATGTTCTGCGGCTGGTCGCCGGGGCTGCGGGCGATCACAGTGATCACGGGGAAGCTGACGTCCGGCATCAGCTCCTCCCGGACGCGGGTAATCGTATAGGCGCCGAACCCGATGACAAGCGCGACCGCCACGAGCACCAGCAGTGCCTTACGGAATGAGTACTCGGTCAGCCAGGAGACAACACGACGCACTGTTTGTTTCCGGTTCTCTCTAGGGGCGAAGAGCCTCGCTTCTAATCAAGGGCGCCCAACCGCACTCGCCACCTGTTCCCTTGAC
>JBEKXP010000044.1:0-13513 GCA_049511815.1 Dehalococcoidia bacterium | reverse complement strand
GGTATCGTGATGGCGTTCTGCCAGTACTTCTTGAGCGCCTGGTCCCCGCCACTCACAAAGATCCAGCGGTTCGCGCCCCATACCTTGTGAGAGCCGGCGATCAGCCACTGATAACCCAGGTACAGCCGCGCCGCCAGCCACAATGGGGCCAGCCAGGTGTTGCCGAAGATCGCCGTGATGAAGCCCGGGTCGCGCAGGTCGCGCTTCTCGAATGTTCGCTGTAGGAAGGTCATCACAACCCTTTCTCGTGCCCCGTGAACACGCGCTGGGTCACCAGCTCCCCGATGAACCAGGCGGCCAATACCACCGCGAGGATCGGGAGGAACATGAGCACCTGGTTTTTTCCGCCCATGTTAAACGCAATGACGATCGCCGTCGCGGCCACGACGGCCCATGCCACAACCCCCCCAACCAACACTAAGGCCTTGTTCACGCATCCCTCCTTCTGCGAGTTTCATGCGGTCGTCCACAGAGCCAACGAAGAATACCATTTCCCCAGCCATCAGCATCTCAGGCTGGTTGGCTCACTAATAAAACGCTAAGGGAAGACTGTGCAGGAAGCATGAAGAGGAGCGCTGCAGGTGTGAAAGAAACGTGACTAGTGGCGCCCGCGAGGGAAGGCCTGGATCACGAGGCGTTATTGGATCGGACTGGGTCAGCGTCGATCCTCTGCGTGATAGGCGGGCGCTTCTGGATGCGTAGAAGGCAGGCCTCTCCTCTCGGCGCTCCGGCTACGGGTCGCGGTGAAGGGTGTCGCTAGCCCTGGTCGAGGATAGCCCTTATCTCGGCGGCGTAGGTCGCGCTCTCCTCGTCGTCGGTGACCAGCTCGATGTCCTGCGTTGAGCCCACGCCCAGCCCCAGCTCAACGGCCCGGGCGATCTGCTCCTGTTGAAAGATGGGCCCCCGGCTCACCTCAGGGGTCGTGCCCCAGCGACGGAGCAGGGCCACACCGACGGCGTCCATCGCCACCCGGTCGGTCCCCGCGAGGAAGACCTGGGTATCGACTCTGGTGCCCTCGGACGGCCCGCCGGTTGTGAAGGCCACCAAGCCGTCCATCACGATGAGCTTCGGCTCGTAGGTAGTGTTGATCTCGGCCACCATGGAGCGCATGTGCGGGGCCTGCGCCCCCGGCCCGCCGTGGAGATCGCCCATATAGTTGTGGGACCCGTCCGGCAACTGGAGCGCCACCAAACCCACCGCCAGCTTCAGAGACAGGGTGAAGTGGCCCAGGAAATGTGTCTTCAGATTGCAGGTCGTAACCACCGCATCGACCTCTGAGAGAACGCGAGGCACGGAGAACCCTTGCGGCCAGTGGCTGCCCTCGAAGTCGACTTTCCGCCAGCCGTCCATATCCAGGTCATCGAAGTCGAGGGTCTCGAAGCCCATCTCCTTTGCCATTTCATGGATGCCGAAGGCCGCCATGATCTGGTTCGCGGGCTGCCTGCCCGGGCCGCCGAACCCGCTTCGGTCGCCAAGCGTGATCTGCGTTGCTCCCGAATCTTTGACAACCTCCATCACAGCGCGAACCGTCTCCGGGTGGGTGGACGCCGGCGAAGGGTCTCCGGTGTTGAAGTTCGGCTTGACGAGCACGCGGGAGCCGCTCAGACCGTTGAGCTTGAGCAGGCTGACGGCGCGGCGAACCCCGTCCTGGCGAGTCTGCGCTTTGACGAATGCGATCTTTGACACTCTGGCCTCACTTTCTACGGTGGCAGTCGCCGCTATGGGTCGCGGAGGACGGCGCCGGTGCTGGCGCTGGTCACCATTCCTGTTCTGAGGGTTGAAACCCTCAGCGTTCGCTAATCACGTCTTCTGCAAAGACTGGGAGATCGCCCCTTCGAGGCTTTCCCCCCACCCCGCCTGCGTTCCGTCTACGGGTCGCGGAGGACGGCGCCGGTGCTGGCGCTGGTCACGAGCGAGGCGTAGCGACGCAGCCAGCGACTCGGCAGGTCACGCTTGGGCGCCTTCGCGTCGGTGAGACGCCACGCTATTTCCTCGTCCGACAGATCGACGTCCAGACGGTGGTTCGGAATGTCGAGGCTGATGGCGTCGCCGTCGCGCAGGACAGCGATGGGCCCGCCGGCCGCCGCTTCCGGTGAGACGTGGCCGATGCAGCAGCCGTGGCTGCCGCCCGAGAAGCGACCGTCGGTGATCAGCGCCACTTTGTCGCCCAGGCCGCGGCCGACGATGTTGGCGGTCGGCGCAAGCATCTCCTGCATGCCCGGACCGCCCTGTGGACCCTCGTAGCGGATGACGACGACGTCGCCGGCCTTCACGTCGCCGCGCAGGACCGCCGCCGCCGCGTCCTCCTGCGACTCGTAGACGCGCGCCGGCCCCTCGAAGACCAGCATCGACGGCTCAACGGCGCCGGACTTGACGACCGCGCCCTCCGGCGCCAGGTTGCCGAAGAGCACCGCCAGGCCGCCGCTCTCGCTGAAGGGACGCTCCAACGGGCGGATGACCTCGGGGTCGCGGATGGCGGCGCCGGCGACGTTCTCGCCGAGGGTCTTCAGCGTAACGGTGATGCGATCGAGGTCCAGGAGGCCGGGCTTGCGGCTGATCTCGTTCAGGATAGCGCTCACGCCGCCGGCGCGATCGACGTCCTCGACGTGGGTGTCGTTTGCCGGCGCGACCTTGCAGATGTAAGGAACGCGCGCCGCGAGCTCGTTGATGCGCTTGAGCGGGTAGTCGACGCCGCCTTCGTGTGCGAGGGCGAGAGCGTGCAGGACGGTGTTCGTCGAGCCGCCCATCGCCATGTCGAGGGCGAAGGCGTTGTCGAGCGACTGCGGAGTGACGAGGCGGCTGGGCCTGAGGTCTGCCTCCAGCAGCTTCATCACCTGATAGGCCGACCGGCGGTATAGCTCCTGGCGCTCTTCGCTTTCGGCGAGGATGGTGCCGTTGCCCGGCAGGGAGAAGCCGATGGCTTCCGTCAGGCAATTCATGGAGTTGGCGGTGAACATGCCGGCGCAGGAACCGCAACCCGGGCAGCCGGAGGTCTCCAGATCGCGCAGCTCCCGTTCGGTGATGCGGCCGGCACTGTAGGCGCCCACGCCCTCGAAGACGCTGATCAGGTCGACGGCGCGACCGTCGATGGAGCCGGCGCGCATGGGGCCGCCGCTGACGAAGATGGTTGGGACGTCGAGGCGCATGGCGGCCATCAGCATGCCCGGGACGATCTTGTCGCAGTTGGGGATGCAGACCATGGCGTCGAAGCAGTGGGCGGCGACCATCGTCTCGACGCAATCGGCGATGAGCTCGCGACTGGGCAGGGAGTACTTCATGCCGAAGTGGCCCATAACGATGCCGTCGTCGACGGCGATGGTGTTGAACTCGAAGGGCACGCCGCCGGCGGCGCGGACGGCCTCCTTGACGACGCGTCCGACCTCCTGGAGGTGGACGTGGCCGGGAACGACGTCGGTGTAGGAGTTGGCGATTGCGACGAACGGCTTGTCGAAGTCGGCCTCGGAGCGAATGACGCCGGTGCTACGCAGGAGGGCGCGATGTGGGGCGCGCTCGAAGCCCTTCTTTATCTGGTCGGAACGCATGGCAGTGCCTTTCCAGCGGCAAGGGACGGCGACGCGGGCCGTCGCGATGCGCAGAAGATGATTCGAACTGGATCGTACGGCATGGCGGGCGCGATGACAAGGGAAGCTCGGTGACGCCTCTTGGGGGGATCGCCTATGCGCCGCGTCGTTGAACGGCCGATGAATCTAAGTAGGCGGGTCGCCAGCAGCGGCCGGCCGGACTCCGTCCCTCCGTGTGCAGGTGCGTCAATGGCAGATGGTTTGGATTCATCAGTAACCGCGGTTGAGATTGTCACCAGGAGCTACGCGGTCACGGGGCAGTGCTACGGCGTCAGCGAGCACATCCGCCTGATCGATCTGCTGAACGTGCCGAAGATGACGCACCTGCAGTTGACCGATGCGAAGGTGCGGGAATTCTCCGAGTCGCGAGAGGTTGTATCAACGAAGGGTCTGTTCCTGATCGAGCGCGACTCAGTGGTGTTCGGGCGGTCGCTGGAGTCGCCGGAGGAGGAGGCGCGACGGCGGGAGACGCGCCGCATCGACTTCGTTGAGAAGGCCGCACACCGCATGCTGGTGTTCGCCTCGCCCTTCCGAGTAACAGGCAACTTGCACATCATCAGGGAGGCGGACCTTTCGGTGGCGCTGCCGCGGCTGTTCGAGGGGTTCCTGGCGATTACGGATGCCAGCGTCGTCCACGAGGCCGCGAGCGGAGTGGCATGGGAGAGCCGTTTTATCGCTGTCAATGGCCGGTACGTCGAAATGGTCTGCCCCTCGCTGCCTGCGAATTGGAGGGACCAGCCGGTGAAAGCGAAAGAGGCGGGCGGGGGGCAGGGCCGTGCTTCTTCCGAGACGTCGCAACCAGACAGCTCGGCAGCCTAAAGCTTCATTACCAGCAGCTCGCGGCCCATCTCGCCGCCGGCAAGCCTGACGACGACGCTGACCACGCGGACTTTCATTGGCTTCGCGCCTTCGATGAACAGCTCGTCCTGCCGTTCGAATCGGTAGTCGCTATCGATTGTCGTGATTAGCTTGTCTTTGCGGCTGGTGAAGGGGTCGACCTCGTATATCTCCGTCTTCAAGCTGTTCCTCCGCTGAACGTGGGTTCATCCGCAGTATAGGGGTTGGCGCGGTTGAGGGCATCAGGCGAACGCAGGCGGCTGTCGCCGAGATGGGCTTCAGCGTAGGGCGACTGTCCACGCCGTGGTAGTATGGGCTTATGGCACGGACGGAGCAGGCGGAACGGACGGGGCGTCAGACCGGCGGGCGCTATGTGCTGCGGCGGATGAGGCCGGCGGACATCGCTCAAGTGATGGACATCGAGCGGGAGTCGTTCCCGTCGATGTGGCCGCAAACGGCGTATGCCAGCGAGCTGAAGAACCCGCTGGCACGCTATTTCGTGCTCGTTGAGGACGGTGAGGACGGTTCCAGCGGCCTGCCCGCGGAAGGAGCGTTGCACCGCTTAGCGCGACGGTTGCTCCGGAGAGAACGCGAGGAGCCGCCGACCCGCCGGCTGATAGTAGGGCTGGTCGGCGTATGGCTGATGGTCGACCAGGCGCACGTGGTGACGATAGCGGTCCGGGAGGCGTTTCGGCGGCAGGGCGCGGGCGCGCTCCTGCTGCTGGCGGCGATGGAGACGGCGCTCGCGGAGAAGATGGACGCAACGACGCTCGAGTACCGCAAGGCAAATGAGCCCGCCCGCGCCCTCTATGAGAAGTTCGGCTTCCTGAACGTCGGCGAACGGCCACGCTACTATAGCGACACGAACGAGGACGCGGTGATCATGACGACGCCTCCTCTGAGCTCGAAGTCGTACCGAGAGAAGTACGAGCGGCTGAAGCGCGAGCTGGAAGGCCGCTGGCGGGACGTGTTCGTGCTGCCGGAGGAATTCTAGCGGTCGCCTCAGGCAGGCGCCGGACGGCGCGACGAGCGAAGCGAGGAGCGCAACAAGAGCGCGATCATCGCACTTCTCATAGAACCCACGCCCGCCTCATGGAGCGAAAGCGCGTCGCGTCAGGCATCGTCGCGCCTGTCGAGGCCTTTGCGCACCCACTCGTCGCGACTGCGAACGTCGCGGTCGAACAGCAGGCGATTTAGGAGCACCTCTCGTCCCGAAACGCCTTCGGTGCGCATGCCCGGGCTCCCCAGCAACCGCTTCGCGAAGACGATGACGACCAGGCACAGGCAGCCGGCGGCTATTGGGCCCGGGCCGTCGATTAGCAACGAGGCGAGCGGCGTGACGGCTATCGCCAGGCCGACGCCGAGCGGCACCTGACGCAGCAGCGCGCCCAGCAACGCGATGACGGTGAAGATGGCCAACGTGATCGGCGTCAGTAGCAGCAGGAAGCCGATGGAGGCCGCGATGCCGCGTCCGCCGGCGAGTCGCAGGTAGACGGACCAGCAGGCGCCGACAAGAGCCGCGACACCGGCCGCCACCTGCACGCCAAGCGGCTGGTCGACGAGCTTGGCGAGGGCGATGCCGGCCATCGCCAGGGCGATCTGCATCAGGCCCACCGGGACGACCGCCCAGTGCGCTACCGACTGGTAGACGTTCGAGGCGCCGACGTTGGCGCTCCCATAGCGTCGGATGTCGATGCCCTTCAGCCGGCCGGCGATGTAGGCGACGGGGATGGCGCCGATAAGATAGCTTGCCAGAACGACGACCGCCGCGATGAGCATGGCCTAGCGCTGACCCGCGGGCGCACTTGCGAACATTATCCGCATCGCTCCGCAGTGGGAGGCGCCGTCCGGGCGCGGAAGGCGGTGACGAGCAGGCGCGCGGCGTCGTCGATGCTGAAGCGGGCGCTGTTGAGGACGAGGTCATAGAGGCTTGGGTCCGTCGGGTCGAGCTTGAAGTACTTGTGATGGAAGTCGGCGCGGCCCCTGTCGCTCTCTTCCACGTACTCTCTCGCCTTCGCCGGAGGGACCCCGTCGCGTTCGGCAACGCGCTGGACGCGAACGTCGAGCGGCGCGGTTGTGGAGACATGCAGGGCATCGGCGCAGTCACGCAGGATCGACTGGCTGCCGCGTCCGATGATGACCACGTTTCCTCTGGCCGCGAGCTCGGTCATGATCGTCGTAATCGCTTCTTTGTAGCGGCGGTCGTTCAGCTCGGCCTCGCCGGCACTGGGGAGGGCGGCGGCCTCGCGGTAGGTGGTCGCCATCAGGGCCTCTAGGCCGCTTACGGCCGACATGGGGTCGGCGGCGCCGGCGACGGCGGAGCGTTCGAGGAAGTCCTGGAGGAAAGAGGCGATCCTCTCGCGCAGGTGCGGCGGCGGCGCCCCGTCGTCGCGGCCGGCGATGGCGCGCTCAGGGACGCCCAGGGCGCGCGCGGCTTCGGTCAGGATGGCGCGGTCGACGTAGTCGAATCCCAGCTCCTGCGCCACGAGCTGCCCGATCTCTCTGGCGTAGCTGCCGAGGTTGCCGCTGATGGTGATGACGGCCATTCGCCACTCCGCCTTACGTGAGCGCACCAAGATTACTATAGTTTGGAAGCGTGTCGCAAAGATCGTATGATGTGGGCGCCAGATCAAGGAGGATTGAGATGCCCAACATTATCTACGAGAAGCGCAACCACGTCGCGTACATAACGATTAACCGGCCCGAGGCGATGAACTGCGTCGACCCGCCGACGGCAGCGGAGCTGGTGACCGTATGGCAGGACTTCCGCGACGACAACTCCGCCTACGTCGCAGTCATCACCGGCGCCGGCGACAAGGCGTTCTGCGCCGGCTTCGACCTGCGGACGGTGAAACCGGGCGCTCTGCCGCAAGCGCCCCACGAAGTCCGACGCTTCGTCTACGACCATCCCGGCCTGATGGGCTACACGCGCAAGGCCGACATCTTCAAGCCGATCATCGCGGCGGTGAACGGCTACTGCTTCGCCGGCGGGCTGGAGATCGCTCTCTGCGCCGATATCCGCATCGCGGCGGAGAACGCGGAGTTCGGGGTGCTGAACCGCCGCTGGAACGTCGGCCTGGGCGATGGCGGCACTCAGCGGCTGCCCCGGGTCGTCGGCCTCGGGCGGGCGATGGAGCTGATCATCCTGGGAAAGCGGATCGACGCACAGGAGGCGTACCGAATCGGGCTGGCGAACGAGGTGGTGCCGGCGGCGTCGCTGATGGAGCGCGTGACGGCAATGGCGGAGGCGATCTGCCAGTTCCCGCAGGGCGCGGTCCGCACCGACAAGGAGGCGGTCATGCGCGGCCTGGGGACGCCGTTGGAGGAGGGCTTCCGCATCGAAGGCTCGACGTTTGTGACGCTGCTGGGGCAGGACGATTTCTACGAGGGGCCGCGGTCGTTCGCTGAGAAGCGCAAGCCGTCGTTCAAGCAGGACGACTGAGGACCACGACGCGACTCACGTCCAACAGACTCTCGGCGCGAGTGGACGGAGAAGGCGGCAAGTAGCTGGCGCTCGGAGCGTCGGGACTACCTGCCGTCACGAACACGAGCAGGTTCTTGCCCTCCGCGCACCCTATAGCTGCTGAACGTATAAACTCGGAAAGCTTCATGCCCGCGCGCTCCGCGAAATGCGCAACGGAGTCGAAGTCTTCGCGGTTGAACGCCACTGACACGATAGCTCGGGCTTTCTTGCGGCCGGCCCGGCGTTCGGCGTGATCCCAGTCCCATTTCTCCGGATTCTTGAGGTCTTCGTCTTTGTCAGTCATCTCTCACCTTGACATCGCTGTCATTGTCGTCGCTCGAGTTGGCGGCGCTCACTTTCTTTTGACGGCCAGGCGGTGATCGGCCGCCAGACCAGCGGATCGCGGGTTGGCTCTATAGGGGTGCTTATGCACGCGCCGCCGTTGTCCCTTCCAACAATGAGGAACGGCGCCCGACGGCCGCGGCGGTTGGGAACGATGACATGGACATTGTCGAGCACTTGAAGGACTCTGCTTGGAGTCAGTCCATGGGCAGCCATTTTGGTCTCGCTCTCGTCATCGAACAGAAAGTCGGCAACATCCGGCATTGACATGTTCGGCACTGGCTACTACACTGTGTAGTAGCATTGTAGTGCATTCTCGAGGAGGTGTCAAGTGCGAGTTGAATGGCTGATTCTCGCCGATTATACGGAGATCATCGGCGGCAAGCTGTACCTGATGGGCGGCGGTTGGGACGTGCTGACCGTAAACACGGGTTTCCCGCTGACTCGATCGCTCGGGCTGGCGGCGGCCTTCTCCGTGCCCTGGAACGAGACGAATGAACGTCGAAACGTGGAGATTGATATTCTGACCGAGGACGGGCAATCGGTGGGGAAGGTGAAGGGTCAGTTTGAGGTGGGACGGCCGGCGGGCATAAAGCAGGGCCAGGACCAAAGGCTGCAGCTCGCGGCGAACATCCCGCTGAATCTGCCCGCGCCGGGAACGTACGTCATCGTCGCGCTCCTTGAGGGGCAGGAGGGAGGCCGCGTCCCGTTCAACGTCGTCGGCGGGCCGATGCTGCAGGCGAAACACGAATGAGCCGGCTTATCGTCCATCCGCAGTGTGAGTCTCAGGCGACGACCTGCGCGCTCCGTCTGCGGCCGTAGTCCACCGGCACGACAAACGCCAGCAGGCCTACGAGCGGGAGCGCGAGCGAGAGCGTGGAAGGGATGATTGTGAGGCCCGCTACAAGCCCCCAACCGGCCAGCCGAAGCAGCAGTGGCGGCGTTGCCGCACCATCGAAACGATCGACCATGAGCCCGACGGCGAGCAGCAGACCTCCCGAAATGTAGAACGACGAGACTAGGGCCGCAGCGTTCTGTGTCTGCCACGCGACGAGCAGCGCGCCCAGGGCTCCTGCGAAGGGGAGCAGCGCCATCGCCCAGGCGGTCAGCCGCCATTCGCGCAGGCGTTCCGCTTCGACGGCGCTACGATGCGTTCGCCGTAGCGCCCAGACGATGAACCCGACGTAGAAGAGGTAGCCCAGTGGGAACATCGCACCCTCCTCGCTACGTTTCACATCTCGACCGCGGCGGACGCTATTCCTGCTTCGGCTCTTCGGCCGGCGCCTCTTCCGCGGCCTGCGGCGTGTGTTTCTCGATTCGCGCATCAAGGCGCTGGCGCTTCTCGTCAAGCCTCTCGATGCGACGGTCGATGCGGCCGCGCAGCCGCATCAGGCGACTACGCGCCAACCCTCGTAATCTATCTCCCATTGCCATGATTCCACCTCTTTCGTTCGTGTTTTCTTCCTCTCAGGGTCGGGCAAGATGCCCGACCTACGCGGTTGTCGGAGCAAATCCCGACCTACGCGATAGTTACCGGACATATTCGATTAGCTGGCGGCGGCGACCACGTCCTCCTTGCGGTGGAACGCGTAGCCGTCGTCGGTTGCGTCCATCACCACCGTGTCGCCCTCGCGGAACTCGCCCGTCAGGATGCGCTGCGACAGCGGGCTCTCGACCTCACGGGTGACGACGCGACGCAAGGGCCGCGCGCCGAACACGGGGTCGTAGCCCTCCTTGACGAGCTTCGCCTTCGCCGCCTCGGTCAGTTCCAGCGCGATGTCGCGGTCCGCCAGGCGGTTGCGCACCTCGTTGACCATCAGCTCGACGATCTGCTCCAGGTCCTTCTCCGTCAGCGGCTCGAAGATGATCACGTCGTCGACGCGGTTGAGGAACTCAGGCCGGAAGAACTCGCGCAGGGCCCGCTCGGCTCGCTCGCGAAGCTGGTTGCGCTCTCGCTCGGCGACCGTGCGGTCGGTCAGGAAGCCGACGCCGCCACGGGTTTCGAGGCTGGTGCCGAGGTTGCTGGTCATGATGATAACCGAGTTGCGGAAGTCGACGGTGCGACCGTGGCCGTCGGTGAGGCGGCCGTCGTCCATGATCTGGAGGAGGATGTTGAGCACCTCCGGGTGCGCCTTCTCGATCTCGTCGAAGAGGACGACGCGGTAGGGCCGGCGGCGGACCGCTTCGGTGAGGCTGCCCGCCTCCTCGTAGCCGACGTAGCCGGGCGGTGCGCCGATGAGCCGTGAGATGGTGTGGCGCTCCGTGTACTCCGACATGTCGACGCGGATCATCGATTCCTCGTCGTCGAACATGTACTCCGCCAGCGCCTTGGCGAGCTCTGTCTTGCCGACGCCGGTGGGCCCGAGGAAGATGAAGCTGCCGATGGGCCGCTTGGGGTCCTTCAGCCCGGAGCGGGCGCGCCGAATGGCGTCGGAGACCTTGCGGATCGCCTCCTCCTGACCGATGACGCGCCTGTGCAACTCCTCTTCCATGTGCAGCAGCTTCTCCGCTTCGCCTTCGAGTAGGCGCGAGACGGGGATGCCGGTTACCGATGCGATTAGCTCTGCGATGTCCTGCGCGCTCACTTCATTGCTTATCTTGTGCTCCTTCTCCCACTGCGCTTTCTTCGCCTCATACTCCGCTTTGATGCTCTCGACCTCCGCCTTGATGCGGGCGGCGGCCTCATAGTCCTGGCGCTGGGCGGCGGCCTCCGTCTCCATTGCCAGCTCGTCGAGGCGGCGCTTCATCTGGCGCAGCTCCGGCGTCATGCTCTGGTTGTCGATGACGTGCTTGCTGGCGGCCTCGTCGATGAGGTCGATGGCCTTGTCGGGCAGGTGGCGCTCCGTCAGGTAGCGGTCGGATAGGCGGGCCGCGGCGACGATGGCTTCGTCGCTGATCTCGACCTTGTGGTGCGCCTCGTAGCGCGGCTTGAGGGAGTGGAGCATCTCGATGGTTTCCTCGACGCTGGGCTCGTCGACGTAGACGGGCGCGAAGCGTCGCTCCAGGGCGGCGTCCTTCTCGATGTACTGGCGGTAGTCGTCGCTCGTGCAGGCGCCGACGACCTGGAGCTCGCCGCGGGCAAGGGCGGGTTTCATCATCGTGCTGGCGTCGATGGCGCCTTCCGCGCCGCCGGCGCCGACGACCTGGTGGATCTCGTCGATGAAGAGGATGATCTCGCCGGTGCCGCGCCGGACCTCGTCCATCACCGCCTTCAGCCGCTCCTCGAACTCGCCGCGGAACTTGCTGCCGGCGACTATGCTGCCCATGTCGAGGGCGACGACGCGTTTGTTCTTGAGGTTGTCAGGCACGTCGCCCTCGACGATCTTCTGGGCGAGGCCTTCGACGATGGCGGTCTTGCCGACGCCGGTCTCGCCGATGATCACCGGGTTGTTCTTGGTGCGTCGGTTGAGGATCTGCATGACGCGGCGAATCTCGTTCTCGCGGCCGATGACGGGGTCGAGCTTGCCCTGGCGGGCCATCTCGGTGAGGTCGATGCTGTACTTTTCGAGGGCGCCGTAGCGGCTTTCGGCTGTCGGGCTGTCGACGCGGGCGCTGCCGCGCAGCTCCTGGATGGCGTTGTAGAGCCTCTCTTTGTCGACGCCGAACTCGTGGAGGATCGCGGCGGATTCGCCGTCGCGCTCGTCGGCGATGGCGGTGAGCAGGTGCTCCACGCCGACGTACTCGTCCTTGAGGCGGTCCGCTTCCGCGTTCGCCGCCTCGAGGAGGCGGATTATGCGCGGCGTGGTGTAGATCTGGACGACGTCGTAGGCGAGCTTGGGGGCGCGGTCTAGCGAATCGGATACGCGCTTGATGAGGCGTCCGGTGTCGACGCCGAGCCGTCCGAATATCTGCTGCGCCAGGCCGCCCGGGTACTGGAGCAGCGCCAGGAAGACGTGCTCTACGTCCCACTGGGAGTGTCGCTGACGGCGGACCATCTCCTGGGAGGCGGCGAGCACCTCTTGGGCCTGTTGTGTGAACCTATCCTGTCTCATCATCTGAGTCACCTCGTTTCATTCGTGAGCCGGTCTATTCGCCACGAATGCTAGTTATGCCGACCGTAATGTGCGTCTTGGGCTCGATCCCCTTTGATCGAACGAAAGCTAGAGCTTGACGGTTCAGGAGTTCAACAAGCCGCACGAGCTTCTGCTCTTCGGTTGCGGACGGTGTTGCGCCCTTTGGCCTCATCGGCAATATCGTTCGCTCCAACTTCCGCACGGAAGCCTGAACCTCCTGGCGAAGAGTCTGTGACCAGCTGACGAAACACCAGAGCAAAGTGTACATGTCATCCAGCGAGGCTCCCTCCGCGTAGGTGGTAGAGAGCGTGTGGTAGGCCAAGCGAACCGTATCAAATTGCTGGTCGTGCGCCTGCAGCGCACTCACGAGATGCCACGGCACCCAGTTGATTAGGGCGGTTCTATATCTATCCCACATATCGCGCCGCAGTGTTTCGCGCAACCGATGCCCGCGCTCGATACCCTGCGCAATGGCATCTTCCAGCAGGCTCATCTCCAGCAGGATCGATAAGATTTGTGCCCTTGCCTCGTCCGCATCTCGTCGTCGCTGCAGATATAACGCGCCGACGAATCCGAAAGCGGCTCCAACAAGGCCGCTAATCAGGGCTACGATAGTCTGTATCATCGCGAGACATCCTCCGGCGACTTAGAGCGCGGGTGGAACGGCGCGAGGAGGCGGCGGTCGCGCAGTCCCTGCAGCTCGCGTCGCAGCTCTTCGAGCTCTTCGTTCATCTCCTCGATGCGCTGGTTCATTTTGTTACTATTCTGAGGGATGAATCCCTCAGCTTCCCCCTTTCCCCTCCCCGCTCATCGTCGGTCCTTTCGTCGGGGCTCGATCGGCGCGAGGAGGCGGCGGTCGCGCAGTCCCTGCAGCTCGCGTCGCATCGATTCGAGCTCTTCGTTCATCTCCTGGATGCGCTGATTCATTCGCAGTATCACCTCGGCGCCGGCCAGGTTCACGCCCAGGTCGTCGATGAGGCGGTGGATCTGGCGCAGACGGTTGATGTCGGCGACCGAGTACAGTCGAATCCGGCCGTGCGAGCGCGACGGCTTCAGGACGCCCATGCGCTCGTAGTAGCGCAGCGTCTGGGCGTGCATGCCGACCATCCGCGCGGCGACGCTGATCACGTAGCAGGGCTGTTCTTCGTTCGAGTCTTCAAAGTCGTTTTCCACTTCAGTTATCCTTCTTGCAGCACCGCCGTCGTGCGACGCAGCTTGCCCTCGCGCAGGAAGGCGAGTCGCAGGCGGGCGGCGGACGCTTCGTTGGCGGCGGCGGC
>JBEKXP010000043.1:0-13605 GCA_049511815.1 Dehalococcoidia bacterium | reverse complement strand
GAAACCTCCGTCCTATTCGGCCGATCTCAGAGCCTCGGCGCCGCCGACCAGGTCCAGCAGCTCCTTGGTTATCGTTTCCTGACGAGCCTTGTTATACGTGAGCGTTAGGTCATCCACCATCTCGTTCGCCGCGTCTGTGGCGCTGCGCATGGCGATCATCCGTGCCGATTGCTCGCTGGCGCTCTTCTCCAGGATCGCCTCGTACACCTGGCGCTGAACGTAGCGCGGCAGCAGGTCATCGAAAACCTCCTGCGGCGACGGCTCATAGATGTACTGGACCGACACCGTCGATTCCCGCGGCGGAATCTGGATCGGCAGCAACTGCCGCATCTCCGGCCGCTGCACCATCGTGTTGATGAACAGCGGGAACACCAGATAGACGTGGTCGACGTTGCCGGAGACGTACTCGTCCATGACTACGCGGGCCAGCGGCCTGGCATCGTCCAGCGACGGGTAGTCGGCGAGATTCGTGAACTCGGCGATTGCGGGAAGGCCAGTCCGAGCGAGGAAATCGCGCGCCTTGCGGCCCACCGCCACCGTCTTCACTTCCAGGTTCTGGTGCTCAAGCGCGAAAGCGGCTGTGAATCGGTTGAGGTTCGCGTTGAGGCCGCCGCACAGGCCGCGGTCCGTGCTGATGAGAATTATCGCCACTTTTTGGGCCTCGCGCGATTCCAGCAGCGGATGCGGCGCTTCCTGTCGCTGGCTCTGGAGGCTTTCCTGCAGGTCGGATAGCATCTGCCGCATCTTCTCGGCGTAGGGACGCGTTGCCAGCGCGTTGAGCTGGGCGCGTCGCATCTTCGATGCCGCGACCATCTCCATGGCACGCGTTATCTTCGCCGTGCTGGTTACGGAGCGGATGCGCCTGCGGATTTCGCGAATGGTCGCCATCTTGTCTCGTCAGTCTTGACGCAGGGACGCCTAGTAGGGCATCGTCTGCTTGAACTCGCCGATAGCCGCCTTCAACCCTTCCTCGATCTCCGGCGTGAGTTCCTTCTTATCTTCGATCTGCTGTCCCACTTCCGAATGGCTGCTCGCCATGAACCTATGGAACGCCGACTCGAAATCGCGGATCTTGTTCACTGCCACATCGTCCAGGAAGCCGTTGTTTGCGGCATAGAGGATCTGCACCTCTTCGTGCAGGTTCATCGGCTCATACTGCGGCTGCTTCAGCACCTCGGTCACGCGCTGCCCGCGCTCAAGCTGGTTCCGCGTCGCCACGTCCAGCTCAGACGTGCCGAACTGCGCAAACGCCTGCACGTTGCGGTACTGCGACATGTCCAGGCGAAGGCGGCCCGCCACCTGGCGCATCGCCCGCCTCTGCGCGGCGCCGCCGACGCGCGACACGGAAAGACCGGCGTTCACGGCCGGCCGGATGCCGGCGTTGAACAGGTCGGTCTCCAGGTAGATCTGGCCGTCGGTGATGGAGATGACGTTTGTCGGGATGTAAGCGGAGACGTCGCCCGCCTGCGTCTCGATGATCGGCAGCGCCGTCAGGGAGCCGCCGCCGAGCTCGCTCGATAGCTTCGCCGAGCGCTCCAGCAGGCGGCTGTGCAGATAGAAGACATCGCCAGGGTAGGCCTCGCGTCCCGGCGGTCGCCGCAGCAGCAGCGACACCTGCCGGTAGGCCCAGGCGTGCTTCGAAAGGTCGTCATATATGATGAGGGCGTCTTTCCCCTGCTCCATGAACTCCTCGCCCATGGCGCAGCCGGAGTAGGGCGCCAGGTACTGCAGCGGCGCCGGGTCGGCAGCGCTGGCGGCGACGACGATGGTGTGCTCCATCGCGCCGTGCTGCTCGAGCAGCGCCACCGTCTGCGCCACCTTCGACGCCTTCTGCCCGATGGCGACGTAGATGCAGGTGAGGTCGCCGCCCTTCTGATTGATGATCGTGTCGATAGCGAGCGCGCTCTTGCCCGTCGTGCGGTCGCCGATGATCAGCTCGCGCTGCCCGCGGCCGATCGGTGTAATGGCGTCGATGACCTTGATGCCGGTCAGCACCGGCGTGTCGACTGACTGCCGGTCGACGACGCCGGGAGCAATTCGCTCCACGGGTCGGGTCTTATGGGTGGCAATAGGCCCCTTGCCGTCAATGGGGTTGCCCAGCGGGTCGACGACGCGCCCGATCAGCGCCTCGCCTACCGGCACCTCCACGATTCGGCCCGTCGAGCGCACCTCCGCGCCCTCGCCGAGCGTCGTGTAGTCGCCCAGCACCATGATGCCGATGGTGTCCTCCTCCAGGTTTAGGGCCAGTCCCATTGCGCCGTTCTCGAACTCGACGAGCTCGCCCGCCAGACAGTTGGAGAGGCCGTGGACGCGGGCAATGCCGTCGCCGGCCTCGATCACGACTCCAACGTCAACGGCGGTGACCACAGCGCCGAAGTTCTCGATCTGCTGCTTGAGGATGGATGCTATCTCTTCGGGCCGTACTGCCATATCACTCTCTCCGCGTGCAACTGTATGTTTATGCTCAACCGCTGTCGGCGGCGCTTTCTCCGAGTGTCGGAACCCAGCCGCCGCCGCCTCGCAGACTCTTCTTCAAAGCGAGGAGCCTGCTGCGTGTGCTGCCGTCTATCAACGTGTCACCGATGCGAGCGACGAGCCCGCCCAGAATGTTCGGGTCCACCGCCTGCTCCAGGCTGACCTTCTTGCCGGTGATCGCGCCCAGCTTCGTCGCGACCTCCGTCTTCTGCTCGTCGCTGAGAGGCACCGCCGTCGTAACGAGCGCCCGCGCCCGGCCCTCATGCTCGTCGAGAAGGACCGAGAACTCCGACCGTATCTGCTCGACGAGGCGTATGCGCCGCTTCTCAACCAGCAGTCGCGTCAGGTTTAGCACGCCCGGCGCGACATCGGGGAGCGCCGCCTTCAGGAGACGGTCCTTCTCCGCGTCGGGCACCCGGTCGCTCTGGAGCAGTGCCGTGGCATCGGGCCGCGCGATGAGCTCGCTCAGCTCGCTCAGGTCGCCCAGCCAGAGCCTCGGGTCGCCTTGCTCCAGGGCCACCGCGAAGGCCGCCCGTGCATAACGCTTGGCCGCTGCCTCGACTATCATGATCTGCCTCCGCGCCGCGCCAACGCCGGCCCGTCGACTTACGTTCCGACGGCTTCAGGCGTTATTGCTGCGCGCTCTGCTGGAAGCTCGACTGCGCCAGCACTTCCTCTATCAGGCGCTCGTGGGCTTTCCGGTCCAGGGACTGCCCAATGACCTTCTCGGCGGCCGTAATCGTCAGGTCGCCGAACTCGCGGCGTATCTGCGCGATGGCTTCATCGCGCTCCAGGGCGATCTCGTTGCGCGCCCTTGTTAGAAGCGATTCCGCCTCCGTCTGCGCCGCCTGCCGCGCCTCCTCCTGGATGCGGTTGGCGATCTGCTGCGCCTGGCCGATGAGCCCCTGGCCTTCCTGGCGCGCCTCTTCCAATCGCTTCTGGACGGTTACGTCGGCTTGCGTCGCCTGCTCCTTCATCCTCTCCGCCGCTTCGAGGCCCTCCCTGATGCGTTGCGAGCGCTGGTCCATCATGCGCAGGACCGGTTTGTAGGCTATCACCCGCATCGCCCCCAGAAGGATGGAGAAGCCGATGAGTTGCGCCAGCAATCCCGGCAAGTTTATGCCTAGAGCGCTGATACCTAAGACGACGAAATCCACGAGACGTTCCTTTTTCTTCGCTTACGTTGCTGAGAACACGAACCCGATCATGATGGCAACCACCAGAGCGTAGATCGCGATGGCTTCCGCGAAGGCGATGCCCAGGATCATGTTCGTGGTGATTACCGGCTGCGCCTCCGGGTTCCGGCCCAGGGCCTCCATGGCCTTGCCGGTCAGCATACCGATGGCGAGGGCCGGTGCTGGAGCGCCAAACCCGATCGCCAGAGCAGCAGCGATGAGCCTGAGACCGCCGTTGGTGATAGCGAGTAGCGGAAGTGTGCTGATCAGTTCCATTTTTCCTCCCTAAGTTCTTACTGTGTTCCCTATTTGTCAGAAGAGAAAGCTCCAGGTCCCCGCTCAGGCTGGAACCGTTGGCCCGCTCTCGTGATCAACGCCCTCCTCCTCATGCGAAGTGACGGCGACGACACCGAAAACAAGGGTTAGCATCGCGAAGATGAACGCCTGGATGAGCCCCACGAACAGCTCCATACCGTAAACCAGGTCGAGCGCTATAACCGGCAGCAGGTACAGGATGACCAGGAAAAGCATCTCCCCGGCGAAGATGTTCCCGAAAAGTCGGAAGGTGAAACTAAGCAGGCGCGCGGCCTCGGCAACGAACTCAAGGATACCCACCACGAAGTCGATAAGGCCGTTGAAGATATCGCCTTTGAGCAGACGCTTCACGTTGAGAAACTTGCTGCCGTAGCGGAAGAAGCCCTGCGAACTGATACCCCAGAACTCCACGAATATGGCGGACATGATGGCGAGGGTGAGCGTCGCGTTCAGGTCAGTGTTGATGCTCCGCAAGAAGGGGATGAGCACGCCGGCCTGCTGGTCCGGCTTCAGGTCTGACGTCGCCGCCGTGAGTGCGGCTTCTTTCTGTTGATTGGTGGCGTCGCTAGCCACGTCCAGAGCGATGCTTTTCGGCTCATGCGGTGGCCAGGACGGGAAGCCGGGCAGGATCATGTTGACGCCGCCTACCTTCGAGAACACCGTGCCCTTGTCCAGAATCTCGCCAGCCTGGCTCTTCATCGGCTCTACCTTGCCTATCGTGGCCACGCCGGGTAGCAGCCCGAACCAGTTGGCCGCGACCACGTAGATGAAGATCGTCGCGATTACCGGGAAAAAGCGCCGCGCGTGCTTTTCCCCCGCCGTCCCGACGACCATGTTGTAGAGTGCTTCGACGATCATCTCGAAGAAGTTCTGAATGCCCGTCGGCACCAGGCTCATCTTCCGCGTCGCGAAGTAGCCGAAGGCGATGAGGAGAACGATCACGATAACCGCCGTGATCATCGTGTTCGTGACGTTGATGCCGAGGCTGACTACGGTCTCCGCCTTAAGCTCTACGATCGGCCGCGCCGACCGCAGCGACAGGAAGCCGATCAGCATGGCCAGGAAGACGACCGCAACGATCAGGTACAGCTTGAGCTTGCCCAACTCAGCCTCTCTTTTTCGGACCTACCGCTGCTATTACGTCCATCAACATCTGATAGCCGCCGTAGAAGGCGACGGCCAGACCAACGAACAAACCGGCCAGCGTAAGAAACGGACTCGTGCCGAACTTCCCGTCCAGCCACACGCCGCCCACAACACCTGCCGTGATACACAAGGCCAGGTACCAACCGATGCCAACCAGTCGTAGCGCCGGCGGAAGTCCGCCCATCAGATTCGCCTCACGTTCGGGGTGGCTCCGGCTTGTGAACTATAGCACCAAGTTTTTTTTTAAAACAAGCGAACTTAAACACCAGATATCCTCTACCAAAGATAGCTTCCTCAAGTGGGAAGGATGGGGAGAAGAGACGGCGAAATTGTGACGATTAGGGAGCGGCGTGCGAGCGGCCAGCGCGCCCCTTCTCCGCCTCAACGATGGCGACGATGCGGGCCACGGCCTCGTCCAGCCGGCCCTCCGCATTCACGACGACGTGGTCGAACGCGTCCGCCTGCGCCATCTCCCGCGCGGCCGTCTCGCGGCGCAGTCGGAGGTCGGCGCCGTCGTCCGTCGCCCGCTCGCGCAGCCGGCGCTCGAGCTCCGCGTCCGACTCCGGCGCGAGGAAGACAAGCACGGCCTCAGGCATGAGCCGCTTTATCGTCGCGGCGCCCTGCACGTCCACCCGGACGACGACGTCCTGCCCGCGCGCCAGCGCCTGCTGCACTTCGCCCTTCGGCACGCCGTAGCGATGGCTGTAAACTGAGGCCCGCTCCAGAAAACCGTCCTTAGCGACGAGGCGGTCGTATTCCTCATCCGTCAGGAACCGGTAGTCGACGCCGTCGCGCTCGCCGGGCCTCGGCGGACGCGTCGTCACAGTCGTCACATATTGCGCCTGCGGCAGCGCTTCTTTGAGACACGCCATCACCGCGTCCTTGCCGACGCCGGAGGGTCCTGAAATCACCAGAAAGATGGGCTTCGGATCATTTGCGCTCATGACGATTGTGACAGCGCCTCGAGGTCGCGCCAGAAGCCCGGATACGAAACCTCGGTCGCTTCCGCATTCTCGATAACGGTCTCTCCGTCGGCGACGAGCCCAGCCACCGCCAGCGCCATCGCCAGACGATGGTCGCCGTGGCTGTCGCACGTCGCGCCTTTGAGCGACTCCCTCCCGTCGATGACCAGCACGTCGCCCTCCTCCTGGATACTCGCGCCCATCCGCCGCAGCTCCCGCACCGTCAGGCCCACCCGGTCCGATTCCTTGATGCGCAGCTCGCCCAGGTCGCGCAGAACCGTCCGGCCCTCCGCCAGCGCCGCCGCAACCGCCAGCACCGGCACCTCGTCGATCAGTCGCACTACCGTCGCGCCGTCGACGACAACGCCTCTTAACCTGCTTGAACGCGCCCGCAGGTCAGCGACGGGTTCGCCGCCTTCCATCCGCTCATCGCTCAAAGTCAGGTCCGCGCCCATCTCGCGTAGCACGTCGAGCAGCCCCGTCCGCGTCGGGTTCACGCCGACGCCCCGCAGCGTCACCTCCGCGTTCCGATGCAGCACGGCCGCAACGAGCCAGAAGGCAGCGGCGCTGAAATCGCCGGGGACCGAAAGGCTGAGCGGCGTCAGCTCTCGTTCCAGCGGTCTTAGCCGCAGCATGCCGCCCTCGTCTTTGAGATCGACGCCCATCGCTCGCAGCAGTCGCTCCGTGTGATCGCGCGATTGCGCCGGCTCCGCGAAGAGCGTCTCGCCCTCCCCCTGAAGGCCCGCCAGCAGGACAGCCGATTTCACCTGCGCGCTCGCGACCGGCGAATGATAGCGAATCCCGCGCAATCGCCCGCCGCGAATGACCAGCGGCGCCAGCGTGTCGCCTTCGCGGGCCCACACCTGTGCGCCCATCTGCCGCAGCGGCTCGACGACGCGGGCCATCGGCCGTGAGCGCAACGATTCATCGCCGGTCAAAATCGAGAGGAACGGCCGCCCGGCGAGAAGGCCGGCCATTAGCCGCAACGTCGTGCCGGAGTTGGCGGCGTAGAGAACGTCCTCGCTCTCGCGCAGACCGGCGAGCCCCTTGCCCTCGATCGTCAGGTCGCTGCCGCCGTCTCGCCTCTCCGTAAGGGACCACTCGACTCCAAGGCACCGGAGGCAGGCCAGCGTCGCCAGACAATCGGCGGCGGGAAGAAAGCGCTCCACTCTGGCCGGCTCGGCAGCGATGGCGTTCAGAATAGCGGCGCGGTGAGAGATCGACTTGTCCGGCGCCACTGTCAGCGAGCCGCCAAACCTGCGCGGCGATGAGGTCCTTCTCAGCATCAGCGCTATCACTCCCTTTGGCGCTGCGACGGCGGCTCCTTCTCCAGCGCTTTCATTATTTCGCGTGTGCGCTGCGTCGCCCAGCGGCCTACCAGCAGATCGCTCACGCTGATCCCCGCTTCGACGGGGTGTCCAGCTCCGCGAGGCGCCTTGCCGCCGCCGACGAACTCGTCGCGCTCCCGCTTCGCCTTCGCGAACGCCTGGAGCAGCGCTTCTTCGTCGTCGCCCTCGATCAGTCCGCGGTACTTCCGTATCTCCGCGACCATCCGGTCCAGCCAGTGAACTACGTTCTCGCGGTTCGTGCTGCAGATGTCCTCGCTCATCTTTGGGCTGCCGGACGCGAGGCGCGTAACGTCGCGAAACCCACTCGACGCCAGCCGTGACATCTCCGGCCAGGCCGCGCTTTCCCGCACCAGCGAGAAAAGCGCCGTCGAGACGACCAGCGGCAGGTGGCTGATGGCCGCGACGTAGCTATCGTGTTCCTCCGCGTCCATGAAGAGCGGCGTCGCGCCCACAAGCTCAGCGATGCCCACGACCGCGTTCACCGCCGTTTCGTCCGCTCGCGGCGATGGCACGATGCAATACGGCTTCCCCTCGAACAGCGCCGCCTCTGCCGCGTCGATGCCGGATAGTTCTTTGCCGGCCATCGGATGCCCGCCGACGAAGCTGACGTGCGCCGGCAGAAGCTCCTCCGCCCACTTCATGACCCGCCCCTTCGTGCTGGCGACGTCGGTGACGACGCATTTGTCGGCCAAGACTGGCGCGATCTCCTCCATCGTCTTGCGCTCGGTGGGGATCGGCGTCGCAACGATGACGATGGCCGCGTCTTTCGCAGCGTCCCGCGCATCCGATGCCGCCCGGTCGATGGCGCCCGCCTTGCGCGCTTTCTCCCGCGTCTCGACGCTGCGCGAAAAGCCGATGATCTCGGCGTCCCGCAGCCGCGAGCGCTTCAGCGCCAGCCCCAGCGAGCCGCCGATCAGCCCCAGCCCAATGATCGCTATCTTCGTCAAGCCGCCTCCTGGCAAGCCTCAGCAGGACTCGTCCGCCGCCCGCAGAATCGCGACGCGCGGGTCGAGGTCGCCTTCCGTCTCCTCGTGGCGCCGGATGAGCTGCACCGTCCCCTCGGACGCGCCCGCCGCCTTCGCCAGCGAGGCTCCCCGTCGCGCGTGGTCAGCGATAGCGGCCAGAGAACCCCGCCACGACGCGCTCTCGCTCGAAGCAACCCGGTCGAAAAGCCGCTTCGACGCCGCCCGCAGCAGCACGTAGACGACGCGATGCCAGATCCGCACGCGCCCCTTGCCCCCGTCGTGCAGGAGCGCCGCCGAGAGCAACTCGGGGTCCGACTGGCCCTGCCGCAACAGCACGTGGAGCACGTCAAGAGAGTGGCGCTGGTCGCGCGCCGTCATGGCGAAGAAGAGCCGCTGCTCCTCGCCGCTCAGCCGCGCCGAGACCTCTCGCCTCTCCTCGTCAGAAATCGACGCGCCGACGGAACGGAAGAACTGGCGCGAACGATACAGGCTCCTAGCCAAAAACTCCACCGTGCATCCCGGTTAACGCGCTGGCGATGCGGTCGACGGCCGGCGATATGACCGTGAAGATGCCGTAATGGCCGCCGGTCATCCACGGCAGCATGAAGATGATTAGGAGAATAGCCATGCCGTACGGCTCGAGCCTCGCAACGGCTATCGACAGGTCCTGCGGCAGAATGCCGACGGCGATGCGAAAGCCGTCCAAAGGGGCCAGCGGTAGCAGGTTGAAGAGGGCCAGGATGATATTGAAGATGACTGTCGAGCTCAGGAAGAGGCCCAGGTAGTCCGCGGTCGTCCAGTGCATCGCGCTGCTGTAGACGACGAACGGCGTATGCCACGGCAGCATCCCGGCATGTATCGGGAAGCCCGCCAGTCCGGCGATCACCAGGTTCGACAGCGGGCCCGCCGCGGCTACCACGGTCATGCCCGCCTTCGGTCCGATGCTCAGGCGATACGGGTTGACCGGCGCCGGCTTGCCCCAGCCAAAGCCGACCATGAGCAGCAGTATCGCGCCCATGGGGTCAAGATGCGCCTTCGGGTTCAATGTGAGGCGGCCCATGTTGCGCGCGGTGGGATCACCGAGCAACGACGCTGTAAGGCAGTGGCTGAACTCGTGGAATGTGATACCAACGAGAAGCGCACCGATCACCGATCCGAAGAAGGCAAGGAAAAGCGTTACGCTCACGCGCAGCAAATCTGAATACGCTAGAAATATCAATTCAAGTTCCTTAGCAATTTGTCACGAACATTATAGCACCGGCTCTAGCGGCGTCCCATCGTCGCCCGCCGCCGCGCCTCGACTGCGATTGACCCTCCGTTCGCCGCGCCGCAAACTGGATCCAGGATGTGGGCAGTTCCTGGAGTGATCCTGGCGGTGGTCATGGTTGCTGCCGCTATATTCGCCGTATGGCACGCGCGCACCTTCGCCTATCGCTGCCGCAACTGCGGCGACGAGTTCACCCTTCCGCCTCTGCTGGACTTCATCAGCCCGCATGGATTCGACTCGGAAGGCCGGTGGAGATTCGTGCGTTGCCCGCGCTGCGGCCGCTGGACCCGCGCCCGTACCATCCGCAGGTCCGATATGTCCGGCGACGGCCCGCCGCCTTCGCCTTGACAGCCGGATTCATGCCTTGCTAGACTCGGCCAGCGAGTAGACACGTAGGGAGATATAGAAACTGACCGGCGGATTAGAGAACGCACTGCTCGACTTCATTCGCGGCACGTACGACGCCATCTCCTGGCCCGGCGTCGCGCTGCTCATGGCCCTTGAGAGCGCCTGTATTCCCCTTCCCAGCGAGATAATCATGCCCTTGGCGGGCTGGATGCTGGTCAAGGACCACGGGCTGGGCATACCCTGGCTCTTCGTCGCTGCCTTCGTCGGCGCCGTCGGCAACTTGGCCGGCTCCCTCGCCGCCTACTACGTCGGCTACCGCGGCGGACGGCCGCTCGTCAACCGCTTCGGTCGCTTCGTCCTCATGTCACCCCATGATCTCGATGTGGCGGAGCGATGGTTTACAAAGTACGGTACCTGGGCTATAGTCTTTTCGCGCGTCCTGCCTGTCTTGCGGACGTTCATCAGCCTGCCGGCGGGCATCGCGCGCATGAATGTCTGGCGGTTCAGCGCATACACGTTCATCGGCTCCCTCCCCTGGTCGCTGGGGCTTGCCTGGGCGGGCTACGTGCTGGGCACCCACTGGGAGAGGATCCGAAGCGCGATGCGACCGGCAGACCCGGTTATTCTCGTCGTGCTGGTGGCGCTGATTGTCTGGTACGTCTACCGGCACTTGAAGAGATTTCGGCAGAATCCGGAGCCATCGGAGCCAAGGGCGTAGGCGGAGTTAGAAGGCAGGGGATCGGTCCGATAGGCTGAGTCGTGCGGCCGGTCCGCTGCAATGCCAAGCGAGGGATGGTCTTGGCCGCAAGCGCTGTGCGCATCATCAAGCGAGCCGGCAAGGTAGCCTTCGCCGCCGCCGTGATCATCACTTTCGCGGGCGCCCTCTGGACCGGGATCGACGCCCACGTCCGGGGCGAAAGTGGCTTCGCGAAGGCGGGCGGCCCGCCCCTTCTCGTCTACTCCGAGTTCGGCTCCGACAGCGATACCATCTGGTCCGCCCGCGCCGACGATCCGAGCCAGCGCACGCGGCTGGTCACTATTGCCCACGCGCCGGAGTACGGCATCTCCGCCTCGCTCTCGCCCGACGGCAAGCGCATCGCTTACACGGTCTTGCCGCCGGATGCCGCTCCCGCCATCGACTCGCCGGCCGACTTGTGGGTGATGGACGCCGATGGCAACAACCGCAAGCAACTCGCTTCCGACGCCGATCTGCCTGTCGCGCCCGTCTGGTCGTCGGATAGCGCCACCGTCGTCTTCCGCCGCAGTGATGCCGCCACCGGCCGCTTCCAGCTCATCGCCGCGACGATGAATGGGGCGGAAACCACGCTCTACGATTCCACCGACGGCCTCCTTCCCGTCGGCTTCACGCCCGCCGGTGCCTTCTTCTTCCTGCGTCTATCCCCGAAGGGCAGCGACCTCGGCGTTATCCGTCCGGATGGCGCCGTCGACGACGCCTTCTCGCACCTTAGCGACGACTTCATCCGCGACTGGCATCTCTCTCCCGACGGCACGCAGCTTTCCTATCTCGCCGCCCGTACCGCCGGCGAAACGACTTCTTACGGCGCCGAAGTGCTTGATTTGATAGCCGCCCCCGGCGCCACGCTCACCGCCTCCGCCGTCTCCTCCCGCCCCGTCGACGAGTTCAGCCCTATCTGGCGCCCCGACGGCAGCGGTGTAACCATTGGCCGCCTGAACCCGCAGGCAACCGGCGCGCCCGTGCTCCAGATCGTCGCTCCCGGCGGCCCGCCCTTGCGCTTGCTCGCTGCGCCCTCGCATGGCTTCGACGTGCCGCTTTCGTGGTCACCGGACGCGGCCTATCTGGCGGTCCGCTCTTACGAGGGAAGCTCAGTGATGGACCCGGGTCGCAGTTGGGTCGCCGTCGCCGGCGCCGACGGCACGCGACGCACAGTCTCATCTAGCAGCGACATCGACCTTCTCGGTTGGGCAGGCGGAGGATAATACGCCATGAAGCGGATCGCTCTCCTGGCTCTTGTGGCGGTCATCGCAATTTCGGCGTCGACCGGCGGGAAGACGCAACGCGCCGACGCCTGCGCCTTCGCCGTTACGCCCACCGCTTATGAAGGCCCGAAGGACCGCTCCCTCGACCTCGCTGCGATGGACCTGGCAGCGTTCAACCTCATCGCTCCCGGCAACACAAACTTCGGCCTGCCGCGACTGGCAAAGGGGCCGCGGCAGGTCCGCGTCAGTGTCGAGCCCGTCGTCCCGCCGATCTTGCTCAAGTCGATCGGCTGGATCGAGAGCTCAATCGATCAGACGCGCAACTCCCCCTTCGGCGGCATCGGCCCGGCGCTCATATCCAGCGACTGCGGCCACGGCATCATGCAGATAACCAGCGGCATGACCGTCCCCCTCGGCACTGGCGGCAACGTGACGCCGGAACAACTCCTCGTCGCGACGCATTACGCCTACAACATTGCCCGCGGCGCCGCCATGCTGGCCGGCAAGTGGAACGACGCGCCGGCCAGTCGCCCAATCGCCGGCACCGACACCAATGGCGACCCAAGCATCGTAGAGAACTGGTATTTTGCCGTCTGGAGCTACAACGGTTTTGGCGGCCCGGGCGCCAATCGCAGCAATCACCCGCTCGACCCGGTCTATGCCCCCTGGCCACGCACCCCCTACAGCTGCGGCCCTACCAACGACGGTTTCGGCCACGATCGCGGCAAATATCCGTATCAGGAGCTCGTCTGGGGCTGCGCCGGCCACCCGCCGGTCGTCGACGGCAAGCAGCTCTGGCAACCATTCGACCTCACGCTGCCGGACCTCGCCGACGCCAAGTGGAGCGGTCCCCTGCAGCTTGCCAACTGGCTCGCGCCGTACAGCAAAATGGACATCCCTTCGCCCTCTCCCTCGCACAAAGACCCGACGCAACGACCTTCCGCGTCCGCGGCGTCGGCCGTTCTTGGCTCCCCTAAACTCGACGTCTACACCTCCGACATTTCGCTGTCCCCCAGCGACAAGAAGACACCCGCATCTCAGGACATTGAGCTGGGCAACGACGGCACGGGCATCCTTGTCTGGGGAGCCGTTTCTTCCGCTTCCTGGCTCACCATCTCGCCGTCCGCCGGGGTCGCCCTCGGTCCGGACGTCACTTGCAGCGCCGGCACCAGTTGCATCCGCGATGGCAAGCTGACGCTGACCGTCAATCCGGCCAAAATACCGAAAGGTGGCGGCCAAGCCACCGTCACAATCTCGTCCCCGCAGACCAGCGAAAAGAAGGTCTTGAGCGTCAACCTCAACGGCTCAACGACAGGCAATACGGGCATCCCCGGAGTGACGCGCAACTAAGCACCGGGCGCAAGCACCGCTGTCTGGACGCCGATAACCCTGTGATATACTCGAAGGGGGTTGAGGAGGGAAAATGCTGAATCAAATTATAGGTTCCGTCCGCCGCAATCACGCTCTGGAGCACGCAACAATATCCATCCTCATGGGGCGGCTTGGCCCCGACGTCCGCCTCATTGGTCGCGCCACCGCCAGCGGCTTCTACATCTACGGCAACGTTCCCGCTCAGGACGTGCAGGAGTCCGCGGAGCAGGGGCTCAGCCGACTGCAGGCCGGTGAGTCGGTGCTGGCGGTTTC
>JBEKXP010000042.1:0-13710 GCA_049511815.1 Dehalococcoidia bacterium | reverse complement strand
AACCCAAACGCCGCCCTGCGGGATCCGTGACGATGTATTCTATGGGAGAGTGGCCTCGCACGATCACCTTTGGCCCCGTGCAGGCCGTATCTGGGTGTAGGAAGACAAGTTCGTCGACCGTACTATTCCCGCCGCTATCGTTGTAGTCGCTCAGCTTGGTCTTTCCTAAAGGATCGTTTATCCACCAGTCGTCACCAGCGGCCTGGACGACGGTGACAAAGTGGGGGCTGCCGCCGTATTTGTTCCACACACCAGCGATGACCGGCCCGTTGGGAACGTTGGCACTTAGCTCCTGGTTGACGGTGCTCCCATCTTTGGGGTACTTCGGCGGATCGGCTCTCAGTGTGACCCCAGCGTAGGTAGCGTAACAGGCGACAGCATCCCAATTAACGTCGCCGCCTTTGTATCCGACCAGTTTCGGATACTTACCGGACGTGCAGGTCTGGAAGTTTGTCAGGCACGTGTTCAGTCTTCCGGGATCCGTGTCAACGCCGTAATAAGTGAGTACGTCCGCGGCAGAGGTCATCGCGCATCCCGAACTACAGATTGTGGCGCCTGGCAACGAGTCGTAGGGGGTGGGTGCCCAGGGCGGCGTTGGCGTACCACACTGTTGGAAGTTGGACATCAAGTACTGTGGCCCACCATCGTGCACGAAGATGTCATAGCAGTCGAAGCAGCCGTTGGTGTCCCCCGGAACGAGGCCCGCTTCGGAAGCAAACGCCACATACCTGCCGTCAGCGCTGATCGAGGGAGAACGGCTGACATTATCCGCTTGATTCCCGGCACTGTCGACACTCACTCGTGTCGTCTGGGCCGTCTGAAGGTCGTGGACGAAGACGTCAAACGTTCCGTTTGTGTCGCCAGATACGAGGTTTGTGGAATCGGACCAGAATGACACGTACCTACCATCGGCGCTGATCGTGGGTTCGAGGCTGGCCCGGTTCTCTTGGACGCCAGCGCTGTCAACGCTCACTCGCGTAGTTTGGCCAGTCTGACGGTCGTGGACGAATACGTCCTCGTCACCATTCGTATCGCCAGGGACCAGGTTCGTGGCGTAGGAATCGAACGCAATATACGTCCCATCGGCACTAATTCTCGGATCCCCGGTGCTGCCATAATAACCAGTCTGGCTGTCTGCTTGGTTGCCCGCGCTGTCGACACTCACTCGTGTTGTCTGGCCGGTCTGGAGGTCGTGGACGAAGATGTCAGGAACCCCGTTGGTGTCGTCGGCTACGAGATTTGAGGCCCCTGAAGCGAACGCCACATACCTGCCGTCTCCGCTAATCGAAGGGGACCCACTACCGGAGTTCGCCTGGTTGCCAGCGGTGTCGACGCTTACCCGAGTGGTTTGGCCTGTCTGCCGGTCATGAACAAAGACATCGACACAATTATCGTGCGAAACTCCACAGAAATTGTTCGTGTCACCGGCCACCAAGTTCGAAGCGTCTGACAAGAACGCCACGTATCTGCCGTCCGCACTAATCGGCCCGCCCCAGCTGTCGCCATTGCCCTGGTTGCCGGCGCTGTCGACACTTATGCGTTCGGTTTGCCCTGTCTGGCGATCACGGACGAAGACGTCATTGCAGCTCGGGCTGACATATGCGCAACCGTTGTCGTCGCCGAGAACGAGGTTGTTGGCCGTCGAGGAGAACACCACGTACCTGCCGTCTGCACTGATTGAATTGACCGTTGAACCAGCGTTCGCCTGGTTGCCGCTGCTGTCGACGCTGACGCGGGTTGTCTGGCCGGTCTGGAGATCGTGGACGAAGACATCGGTGTTCCCGTTGGTATCGCCAGAAACGAGGTTCGTGGCCGGGGAGTCGAACGCGACGTACCTACCGTTCGCGCTGATGATGGCGTGGGCGCTGCTGCCGTTCGCCTCTGTGCCATCGGAAGCGACGCTGACGCGCGTGGTTATACCCGGTGCGGCGTCGGCGGTGGCAGCGAGAACAGCGAGGCCGCAAAGGACAGGAAAGACGAGCCACTTGAGAAAGCGGATGCGCATCGCACAACCTCCCTGTTGGCGGGAATCAATCAAGCGGGGATATTCAATAGCGAGCCACCAATGCGGCGATCATAACACTCACCGAGCGCTTGTCAACTTCCTGTTGGCCACCAGGAGAGAAGGCACAACGACGACTAAGGGGGAGCAAGCCAAGGCAGCCTAATCCGCCTGCTTACCATCGACTGCGACCGGTGCCGTCACGTCCACGCTCCCCGCCAAGAGAGACGAGATGAGCTGCCTTAGCTCTGCGGGAGCGTAGGAGCGTTTCGCCGGCACGCGCAGAATCGGGAGGCCAGCCCGGCGGACAGCCTCGTCGAGAAATGCGTCCCGACTTCTCCGGCGGGCTCTCTGATGCGAGGAGTCATCGAGCTCGATGAGCAGGCGCGGCTCGGTGTTGGCACTGTCACAGAGAACGAAGTCAACGTGTTTCGACTGAATTCGATTCATGTAGGACTGCCTATTCTTGGTACCCTGAGGCAGCCAGAGAAGGTCACTGAGCCTTACCTTGGCGAATATGTACAGGTCATTGTCGATGGCTTGCCCGAGCACGCCGAAGAAGGAACGCTCGGCGGGAGTCAAGAGATTGTCTGTCTTATGGTAGGGCCAGCGAGCCGAAGCTCTCGCGAAAAACCGATAGAGCAATGCAGCGATGCACACCGTCACAACCACGATGAGGATTGTCAAGAAGCTATTCAAAGTTAGACTCCATCCAGCACAGATACCTCACTCTGCACCGTCAAACCGGAGTACCGATCTCTTCGAGCGATGCGAATCGACTGAAGTATGCCTTCGTCTCTCTCTCCCGTCAAAAGCGGGAGTACTTGTAGGAAAGATCAAAAGAGTATATTAGCCACGGTCATATTTTGGTCCAAACGGGCATGCCGGGTTGTGCCCGGCACCACGAAGGATGAAAATGGCGGCGCGTCGGTCGGCGAGGAAACTCGAGTGAATTTGGTGCCGGGAGCCCGAGGTCCAAACTGAGCCGGCGGCCTAGAGGCACCACGGTCTGTCGCCTCCGTCTATGGCGGAGAGCACGCGAGAGAATCTCTTTGAGAGTAGGCCGCCCGCTGGCCGGCAGCTTAGCTCAAGGAGGCGCAGATGCGTGTAGTCTACGAACGGTGCTGTGGGCTCGATGTCCACAAGAGAACGGTGACGGCTTGCATCATCATACCTGAGGGACAGGAGAGTCGTACATTCGGCGCCATGACCAAAGACCTGCTCCAACTAGGGGATTGGCTGATAGCCAAGGGAGTGAGCCACGTCGCGATGGAGAGCACGGGAGTCTACTGGAAGCCCGTGTACAACGTCCTGGAAGGGCTGGGGCTCGAGCTTCTGGTCGTGAACGCCTACCACATCAAGGCGGTGCCAGGCCGGAAGACGGACGTCAAGGACGCCGAGTGGATCGCTGACCTGCTAAGGCACGGGCTGCTTAAAGGGAGTTACATCCCCGATCGACCCCAGCGGGAGTTGCGGGAGCTTGTGCGCTATCGCAAAGGGATCATCTACCAGCGAGTCCAGGTGGTAAACCGTATCCAGAAGGTGCTGGAGGGGGCGAACATCAAGCTGAGTAACGTAGCCACGGATATCGTGGGGTTGTCTGGCCGGGCGATGCTTGAGGCGATGGTAGCGGGCGAACGAGACGCGCCTACGCTGGCGAGCCTGGCCAGGGGCAAACTGCGCCGCAAGCAGGGAGACCTGGAGGAGGCTCTACAAGGCGCGGTAGGACCCCATCAGCGATTCCTGCTGGCAAGCCTCCTGCGACATCTCGGTTTTCTCGATGAGGAGGTTCGCCGGGTGGATGAGGAGGTTGAGGACCGACTGCGCCCTTTTGAAGACGTCCTCCAGCGTCTGGATACGATTCCCGGCATAGGTCGCCGGGCCGCCGAACAGCTGGTAGCGGAGATCGGGCTGGATATGAGCCGTTTCCCGACGGCAGGGCACCTAGCTTCCTGGGCCAAGGTCTGCCCCGGCAACAACGAGAGCGCCGGCAAGCGGCTGAGCGGTCGCACCGGA
Source organism: Dehalococcoidia bacterium (assembly GCA_049511815.1). Taxonomy (GTDB): domain Bacteria; phylum Chloroflexota; class Dehalococcoidia; order DSTF01; family JALHUB01; genus JALHUB01. The sequence continues at coordinate 9,692 of JBEKXP010000042.1, read as the reverse complement.
AGAGGGAACCCTTGGCTTAGGTCTACTCTTGTTGAGTCCGCTTGGCCCGCTGCCCGCAGCCGCAATACCTACCTCTCGAGTCAGTATCACCGATTGGCAGCGAGAAGAGGCAGCAAGCGCGCCATCGTGGCCGTGGCTCACACCATCCTCATCATCGTCTATCACTTGATCAAGGATGGCATCACGTACAGAGAGTTGGGGGGCAACTACTTCGACGAACGGGAACGGGAGGCGACTGTCCGCCGGTCCGTGCAACGGCTGCAGCGACTCGGCTACAGGGTCACCGTCGAAGCGGCGTGATACGGACCTCATACGGGGACGCGCATTTTCGAGAGAATTCCAGTCCAACTAGCTTCACGACGCGCCACCAACTCGCCCCAAGTCCGTCACTGTCCCATCCCAACGTCACTCTGGGACATCCTCAGCGCCTAACCGAAATTGGAGTACGACGCCCTCGATTGGACTAAATGTGCCGGGTTCTTGGACTGCCACTGGACTGGCCGCCGCCAAGCTCAGCCCCGTGTGAAGCGCGTTTCGTCGATTTCGCCATGAGAACAGCCGCGCTGCCAGGCCCCCGCCCATGACTTGCGAATACAGGCAGCGGGAACAGCTACGGACAGCGTTTTGCCTCCACACCTCTGTCGCCCCACTTGCATGTCATCGGAATGTCAAATATAGTTTGACCTATGAGTGACATCAACTCCGCATCGCGCACCCGCCGACCTGCTTCCCAACCGGATCGCGCCCGACTCTTCGATATCGCCTCAGGGCAGGGTGGCTACTTCACGGCTGAGCAAGCCCGGGTTTCTGGTTTTAGCCGATCACTCGTCTCGCATCACGTGAAGAGCGGCCGGTTCATCAGAGTACGTCGGGGACTGTATCGCTTTCGCGAGTATCCGGCGTCGCCGCGTGAGCACGTGCTCGCTGCGTGGCTCGCAGTGGGGAAAGATGTAGCCGTCGTCTCCCATGAAAGCGCACTTGACCTGCTCGACCTCAGCGACGCGATACCGGATGCGGTACACCTTACTGTTCCTCGGTCGCGGCGCAACGTCCTCACGCTTCCCGGTGTTAAGGTCCACACCACTGCTCGATCACCAAGGTCGGAAGACGTGGTCGTGCGCGATGGTGTGGCCATCACCTCGGCCACGCGCAGCATCCTCGACGCAGCCGAGACGGGGATAGCGCCGGAGCAGATCGAGATGGCTGTCATTCAGGCGGTTGAGCGCGGCCTGGCCACCCCGCGACAACTGCGGCAGGACGCCGTCGCGCGCGGAAGGCGAGTGGCAACACTGATCGAGGAAGCGCTTCGCAGGTTTCGGCAATGAAATACGCCACTCCCGGCGCATTCCGTAGGGCTCTCGAACAGCGACTCCTGAAGATGGCCAGGGAGACAGATGTCCCACTGATGCGGCTGCGCAAGCTCGTGGTCTTCGATCGCTTGATGGCGCGCCTGGTGGTCGTGGCTCCGAACCGCTGGGTCATCAAGGGTGCGGCGGCCCTCCTCTTTCGCCTGGGAGCCAGGTCTCGCACCACGAAAGATCTCGATCTCGGCCGCCAAGATAACGAGGAGGCGGCAACGGCCGACTTTCTTGCAGCACAGTCGCTCGACCTTGGCGACTACTTCACGTTTGTCATCGAGCGGACAAGGAAGCTCGACGCGATGCTGGAAGGTGTCGCGGTGCGGTACCACGTTGTCGCAGAGCTCGGCGGGCGCGTGTTTGAGGACGTGACGCGCGCAATCACCGCGAAAAACAGGGATCGCTTCATCTTCTACCTCCTCAGCCCATCGACGAATTCCGTTGCCAGCGCCGCGCCCTGGGCCTACTGGAGTCAGCCTAGATCGTGGGGAATAGCGCGGCTTGACGCTTTCCTGTCGGTTTGCCTGCGCTTTCCTTACGCTTTAGAATTTGTCAGTCACGTGGAACCTTTGCGAGGGCCGCAGCGCCTATACGGTACGACAAGTCGCAAGAGGTGGAATGATGGGCAAGGGCAGATTTCGACTGCGCTGGCTGCTGGCCCTGTCGCTACTCATTCCGCTAGCGCTTTCCTGCAGCGGCAGTTCGTCAGTGAGCCCGCCGCCGTAGCCACGTGCGCCGTCCTAAGCCTGACAGCTTTCGCTTGCCGAGCACTATTGTGCTAGGACTTAATAAGTGCTAACTTAATAGTGACTCTTATGGCAGATTCATTCTTTAACCGAGAGTTGGAGTTGGCCGAGTTGGAGACAGCTTGGTCCACGCCGGGTGCTGCACTCGTGACGCTTTGGGGCCGCCGGAGAGTAGGCAAGTCTACAATGCTGTCGCGTTTCGCAGCCGACAAGCGCTCCGTGTACTTATATGGCACCCGGATGACAGTGGGGGATATACTCGCTGATCTGGCACTTCAGGCCGCGGCAGCATTCGACGATCCATACCTCCGCTCTGCGCCTTTCCCTACCTGGGATGCCGCGCTGGATTATCTAGCCGGCCGAGCGCGCGGCCAACGCCTACTGCTTATTTTCGACGAATTTCCCTATCTCTGCGAGGTGACGGACGGTCTCGATACGTTGGTGCAGCGTTGGTGGGACCGCGTGCATCAGTCTGCAGATCTTATGCTAGTGCTTGCCGGTTCCGGTTTCTCCTTCATGGAGGGGCTGACCGGCGCACGTGGCGCTCTCCACGGTCGCCGCACCGCACAAGTCGCCGTCCATCCGTTCGATTACCGGGACGCTGCTCAGTTCTTCCCTCACCTGAACCCAGAGGACAAGGTGCGTGCCTACGGTTGCTTCGGCGGGATGCCCGCCTACCTGCGGCACTGGGTCGGCAAGGGAGGACTGGCCGAGCAGGTGCAGAGAACCTTTCTCTCTGCGGGCCACGTTCTCTTCAGAGAAGCCGAGGAATTGCTGCGCACCGAATTCCACCAGGAAGCGCTATACGCATCGATCCTCCGCGCCGTGGCCAGCGGAGAGGAGCGCCCTAGCGACATCGCTCGCGCGGCGGGACGTCACAGCGCCGTCGAGATCTTCGATCACTTGCGGCGGCTGCAAGAGCTCCGATTTCTTCGCCGGGAAGTATCAATCACGGAGTGGCAGCGTCCACGCAGCCATCGCGTCGTCTATCGTCTGGCCGACCCTTACCTGCGTTTCTGGTTTCGCTTCGTCTCGCCTTATCAGTCGTTCCTCCAACTGGGAAAGGCGGCCGAGGTGTGGTCGCGTGAGATCAGACCCTCGCTGGACGAGTTCATCGGGCGCACGGCCTGGGAAGAGGTCTGCACACAGTACCTCTGGCGGCTACTGCAGAAGGATCAGATCCGCGCCAGATTCACTCAGCTCGGTCGTTGGTGGGATGGCAAGGACGAGATCGACCTCGTGGGCATGTGGCGTGATCGAGTGACGCTGGTCGGGGAGTGCAAATGGACGGCGGGGCGGATGAATTCGGGGATGTTGACCGCTCTCCAACGAAAGGCGGCCAAGCTGCCCTTGGACGGAGAGCCCCTGTGGGTGCTTGCCAGCCGCTCCGGATTCGACACGCCACTACAGCAGCGAGCGAGCCGCGGCGAAATCCTCCTCGTAACCCCAGAAGACCTGTTTCTCTAGGCCGGGCGGGTCCGAAATCTCCCTTGTTCAGCAGAGTCCGCTATTACCCGCCAGATCGGATTCCGGAGTACCTCCGTGCCGCTCGCGATACATCTCCTCACGCGTAGCCTTCACCGCTTCGACGATTTCTTCTTCCGTCGGCTCGGGCCCGCCGGCTTCCTTAGCCGCACGCGCAACTCGACGGGCAAACTCCCGCTGCTTCTCCTGTGACTCCCTTCTCCGCTTCCTCTCAGCCAGCTTCTCCAGAATCCACTCTTTCGCCAGCGCCGAGGGTCCGACACCTCGCTCCCGCGCCTCGCGACGCAACTCCTCCCACGCGTCCGCAGGCAGCCGCACCGGTACGACCTTGTCGAGGGGGCGCTTCACATCGACCTCGACTTCTTCGTCGGCCTTTTGCCAAGCCTCACCCTTCTCGATCTTTCGGACTTCCGGTTCAGAGTCGCTCATCTCAACTTCCCATCTCGCGTGGCACGGTGACAATTAGTGTACACTCTCGATATCCGACTCTCAAGAATCAAGTCGACGGAGCGTCAAGCACCCTTCGGTAGAAGATCAGGCGCTGGCCATCCGTGGTTAAGTGCTTGTTAAACGTACATTCCAATGTTCGTGAGTTGGTGACATCTGTCACAATCCGCCGCCAGTCTGAATCTGATGTTCGCAGGAGCGCGGGCAGAGCCCAGTCATTTGAACCTACGCCCAACTCAGACATCAGAACCGCGGATTGAGGAAGGACGGCGCCTGTTCACCAAGCGGTGAAATGCCTCGCTGGGATGAACAACAGGGGAACGTGAGTCGCGCCTTCTATGGTGTTGCAGGCAGAGCGGGCGTGGCGCCTCTCCGATTCCACGACCTCCGCCACACTCACACCACTCTTCTCCTTTCCCACGGTGTCAATCCCAAGGTGACCAGCGAGCGGCCGGGGCACGCGAGCATCGGCATCATCCGGGTCGAGGCGCTGGTGGACTTTCTGCGGGAGCATCCGTACGACATTGACCTGCGCAAGGCGGACAGCCTGTGGTTCATGGACCTGATCGTGCCCAACCTCTAGCGCTCGGTGACAGCAGCCAGAACGCGGGATGCCGTGGAGAACAGAAAAGGCGGGAAGCCCCCGTCTTTCTTGTTGCCTTGAAGCTCGGCACGACGGCGATACGGAAAGACGGGATACGTGTTGACGCGGCTTACCCCTCTCACCCGTGCACCGTATCGACTATGTACCCGGTCCGGCCGGGGCAATCGAACCCGCTCGCGTCGGGCATCTTGTGCTTCTGCAGACGGGTGTCACGCCGGGTGAACCGCTTGCCGCAGTAGGTGCACTGAACAACGTACCGCAGCCCCGGAGACCGCGCAGAGTACCGCCGGCGACCTCGCCTCGACGCCTTCGGCGGTGTTGCAGACCGTTGCAGCGGAGGGGCGATTCCCCACACGTCAATCTCGTACACTGGGACGAATGGCTGAATGGTGACCTCTATGCGCTGAATCCTGTCGACGCGGTAGGACCGAATCTGACCACTGTCCACGCGCCTGGCGAACAAGAGTATGTGACCGTCGCGGGTGCGGCGCAGCGAGTAGGGCTCGACCCGCCGGGTCGAGCCCTGATAGCCCAGGTCGATGCACAGACGGTTAACTCCCGCGAACCTGACAGCCTCCAGCGGCACACCGGCTCCCCATCGCCACACCGTCGGCGGCGGTCGCCAGGTCTCCTCGACATCTGCACCAACCGGCACAGCCTGTAGCGGGGCAGGAGCGGGTTCTCGGCCTTCCAGCCAGGCGAAGAGGCCTGCGAGCTCTGACCAGAAGGTTTCAAAGGGCGGCAGCTGTGGGAGTTGGTGCGCCAGCATGTTAGCCCACTCGGCCTCCAACTCGTCCCGGTACGCCGACGCTTCGATGGACATCATGGCTGGTACGGCTATGCCCTTGTGTTCGCACTTCGCCTGGAGCACCCGCCTGATGAGGTCGGGCGCCCCTCGCAGGTCAGGACGGCGGTAGAGATTGATGATGTCGTACAGGTCGCGGGGGCGTCCCCGCTCCCCCATCGCCCGCAGCTTCTCCGCGAAGATCTCCTCAAAGGCATAGCAGTAAACCTGCGGCGGACCCGGAAGCTCGTCCGGATAGGGATGGGCGATGGGCCGGAGGACCGGCGGCTGAACCAGCACCTCATCCGAGGTCAGGTCCAACTTGATTCGGGGAAGGTCGCCGCGAGGGTTACGGGGACCCCTGTAGTACAGTCTCCCCTCCACGTAGGCACCTGTAGCGCTCGCCTCGAAGCGGAGGTCCTGAGCCGGAATCTCAATACCTGATCCCTCGTAGATACGAGCCGCGACTTCGGCGAAGATTCGGAGTAGCTCCTGCGGCTGCATTCGCCCTCCGTCACGGACGGTGAAGTCCAGGTCTTCGGAGAAACGATACGTCTCGAAGTAGCACTTCTTGAGGCACGTGCCCCCTTTGAAGACCCACGTGGTGTTCAACTCCGGCTGGGTAGCAATCCCCCAGAGGAGCCAGCCGAGGACATAGTCCTTCTCGACGATGTCTTCCCTAAGGAGCCACTCAGCGGCACGTTCCCGGAGATCGGTGTCGCGGATCATTTCGATGGCAAAACGGAGACGTTCTCGCGGAGATACCAGCGTCGAACCAGCTTGCCCCTGCCCGGCCCTTCAGGATCGAGTTTCGAGTAACCGGAGCTCTGTCTCGAGAGGCATTCTGCGACGAGCTGTGGCGCGTCAATGCCATTCCGCTCGACAAGGAACCCCAACCGCTTGTAGGCGGTGCGGTTTCCGACGCGTTCGATGTAACGCAGCAGTTCGTCGTCGTTGCGGTGCTCCGACGCGAAGTAGGCGGCCACCACATCGGCCACGTGGCGCATGCCGCCTCCGATCCTGGGCTCGTCCAGGACATCGACAATGGTGCGGCTGGGATCGGACACGTTCGCCGGCACGTCGCGGCGCCAGACCCGACGCGTGCCGAACAGTCTCGCCTCAGGGATCGCCTTCGCCACGTAGGGCATCCCCTGAATGGTGCCCGTCCGCTGCCGAATGGGCTTAGCTGTGAACACCACCACGTCTCGGAAAAGCTGCTCGGTGAATCCCCAGTGCTCGCAGGCGCTCCAGCCACCAATGTAGCACGGCTCGAACACCGTGCTAAGCACAGCCCACGGATCCTCCACCCAGTTGGCTGCTGACTCTGCTTCCAGAGGGACGGTGATATACACGCCCGCCCGCACCCTGACAAGCCAGCCCTGGGCTGCCCAGTGGGCGAGCAGCTTCGCCGTCCGCTGCCGATCGAGCTCTAAGGCTGCCGCTGCCTCGTCGATGGTGAAAGGGCCACGAGCCGCCCGGTGCAGCGCAGTGAGGCGGCTGCGGTTGCCAGTAGAGATGCCAGCGAGAGACCGTGTGGTATATTGAGAGCGCATTTTCTCCAAGCTGCTTTGAATTGTTGCATTCCAATTATACCACTACTATCCTCCGTCAACGAAGCTGGAGGCGGCTGCAATTCTCATCCGCTGCCATGCCCACGGGCAGACACTTCGCACCGGTAGCTTGGCGCTCTTAACTCCGGGGGCAAGGTGTTAGAATCACCGCGACGGAGCATCCAGCACCCTTCGGTGGAAGATCAGGCGCTGGCCGTCTGTGGCTAAGTGCTTGTTAAACGTACATTCCCATGTTCGTTCAGTGGTAGGGCACCATGACTCCCGAAGAGGCCCAGCGCCTCATTGAGCAGGGCGAGGGCCAGCGCGCAGAATTCAAGAAAGGCTTCGCCGAGGAAAGACAGGCAATTGAGGCGCTGTGCGCGTTTGCCAACGCGGACGGCGGCACGGTTTTCCTCGGGGTGCAGGACGACGGAACAATACTCGGCGTCTCGGTTGGCGCCAATACTCTGGAAGAGCTTGCCAACAAGGTTGCTCGCTCACTTTTCCCTCAGACCATTCCGCGTATCGACGAACTGATCTTGGACGGGAAGACGATCGTCGTGGCTACCGTCAACAAGGCGAGCAAGGGAAAGGTAGTGTTCACCGGTTCACCGCGCGCGAGGTCCGGACGCGCCAACCTACAAATGTCCTGGGAGCAAGTGAAAGATAGGATTCTGGAGGCGGAACCAGATCGGCCAGAGGAGCGCGAACGGCCCCGATTTGAAGTTGTCTACGCCGGAGTCGGCAAATCGCAAGCCATTGCGGAACCCAAATTCAGAGTCAAGCAGGCGTCCGGCGAAAACCTTGCAGATCTCGAGTGGCGCATCCGTGGGCGGTTTGTCAGCGAATGGCGGCAAGCGTCAGGCTCGGCGCTCGACAGGACCTCGTTCATACCTGCCTTGAGTCTGCCGCAACCATCACACGAGGATCGGAGGGTGGGCGGAAACGAGATCGGTTTCGAAATCCGTTTCGATTGGCGGGGCCAAGTCCGCCATGAGATTCACCGTTGGCGGACGCCCCAACGGGTGCCCTCGACGCTGAGCGATTGGGAAATTGAGAAGAAGATTCTGCCGCCCCTTTACTTCGAAGAGCGGCGCGAGTCGGGCGTCTTCTTTGCCTAGAAGCCTAACGGGATGTCCGCTACGCAGAACCAGTTCATGAGATCAACAGCGCGCACACGACTCCTGGCTGGTCGGCGCCACGATAGTGTCAGTGACAAAGCCATCCTTCCTTCTTGTCTCCCAGTCAATGAATTGCGGGCGGCCAAGCGCGACGATTAGCGCCGGGTGGCCTAGGGCGCGAACCCGAAGAGGCTCCCCACCCGAAGGTCCGCAAGCTCCTGCTCGCCCGTGCCGTCGGCGCGGACGCGATAGAGGAAGCCGGGAGCGCAGCCCTCGCCCGCGACGGCGCCTTTGACGTAGTAGATGTACTGACCGTCCGAAGACCACATCGCCCAGACATCTTCATCGATGCAACCGCAGGTTGTCGGGGCCTGCATGCTGACGACGCGTCTCAGATCGTTCCCGTCGGGCGTCATGGTGTAGAGCCAGCAACCATCGGCGTCGTGGCCGCGAAAAGCGATCTGCTGGCCGTCGGGAGACCACGCCGGCCTGCCGATTAAGACATTTATTCCCGGCAGGCTGATGTCGGTCCGGGTCCCCGACCCCAGGTCCTCGACCGCGAGTCCCGGATACCCAACGCCGTTCTTCATAACCGCATCCGTCGTCGCGACAGAGTTGCCGTCCGGCGACAGGCACTCCCAGCGAGAACCTTCGGCCCGCGTCCGGCAGCCGCCTTCGAGCGAGAGCCCGGGCGCAGGAGTCGTTCCAGCGCCGTAAACATACGGTGCTATGAGGCCTCGCTTGCTGCCGTCGGGGCTGATCCAGTAAGTGCCGTCCTGACGCTCCCAGGCGCCCGAGAAGACGATACGGGTCCCGTCGGGCGACCAGGAGAAGCCCCAGCCGATGGGGCCGCTTGACACCTCGACGGCCGAAACGCCGTTCATGTCTGTCACCATCAATCCACCTGCGACGAGATAGGCGATCTGACTGCCGTCGGGCGACCAGGCAAAGTCGACGATGGGCTCGTCGATAGCAACTCGCTGCTCGCCGCCATCGGCCGGAACCACGACCAACTGACTATCTGTCGCTATCGCAATGTTGCGGCCATCGGGCGACCAGGCGGGAGGCGCAACGTCCTCGCCTTGCCGGCCAATCTTCCCTTCGTAGACCTTTCGCGGCTGACCGCCGGTGACATCGACAACGAATACGCTCCCGGTGTCGGTGTTTCTGCCTTCTACATAGAGGAGCCGTGACCCGTCGGGAGACCATTTCGGGTCGCGAATGGCTCCGCTCACGCCCGCGAACGTCTCCAGGTTGGTGCCGTCGGCGTCGACGGTGAATAGCGAGCACGCGTTGTCCTGGTCGCTCTGGCCGCACTGGCAGCCGACGAGCCGCTTGCCATCGGGCGACCAATCGGGCGGGCTCCAGCAGGTGTTGTTCTGCGCAATTCGGACGGGCTCTCCGCCGTCCGGGTCGGCGACCCAATAGTCCTCCGGCCCCAGCCCGTTGCTGCTGTAAAGCACGCGACTACCGTCGGGGCTCCACGACTGGAGAAGGTCCCAGCCTCGGGCGTTCGTCAGGTTGCGCTCGTTCCTGCCGTCGACGTCAATGACGAAGACGTCGTTGAACGGCTCGTTGCCGCGGCCGCTGGACGAGA
>JBEKXP010000041.1:0-13727 GCA_049511815.1 Dehalococcoidia bacterium | reverse complement strand
GTCTTGAGCATAAGGGCGTTCCAGGCCGTCACCGCCTTATCGTCGATGGCCGGGCGCGGGCGCTTCTCCCGGGCTTCGAAGAGGCGTGAGCGAGCTTCCTGGACGGCCCTCTGCACCTTCTCGACCGGCACCTCCAGCGCCTTCGCCGCCTCCTCCTCGTTCAGAGGCAAGGAGAGGATGTTGCGGCCGTTGAAGTTGCCCTCGTCCGTGATGCCGAAGTGAACACGGGCGACGCGGCCCAACTCCGGCCCGAGAAGGCGGTCTACCTCTGCTGCTTCCCAGGTGAAGAACTTCCCTTCTTCGCCTTCGCTGTCGGCGTCCTGCGACGAGTAGAAGGCGCCGCTGGGGTGCAGCATCTCGCGCTCGACGTACGCAAGCGTCTCCTCGACGACGCGGCGGAAGAGTGGCTTGCCGGTCGCCTGCCAGAGATGGATGTAGAGCATGGCAAGACGTGCATTGTCGTAGAGCATCTTCTCGAAATGCGGGATGAGCCAGCGAGCGTCGGTGGCGTAGCGGTGAAAGCCGCCGCCGAGCTGGTCGTAGATGCCGCCGCGGGCGATCTTGTTGGCGGTAAGCTCCGCCATAGCCACCCCTCGTACCTCGGCGGTGCGATGCCAGTAGCGGAGCAGGAACTCGTGGACGAGCGGCTGCGGGAACTTGGGTGGAGGGCCAAAACCGCCGTTCTCGGAGTCAAAGCCGGCGGCAAGCGCGCGGAAGGCCTCGCTGATGACGGCGGCGGACAGCGTTCGCGCGGCGGGCTGCGTCTCGTTCTGGCTCTGGAGAAAGGCGACCACGCGCTCGCCGGCGACTTCCATGTCGTCGCGGCGTTCTCGGTAGGCATTGGCGACGGCGATGATGATGTCGCGGAAGGAGGGCAGGCCCTCGTGCCGGCGCGAGGGGAAGTACGTGCCGGCGTAGAAGGGACGCCGCTCGGGTGTAAGGAAGACGGACATCGGCCAGCCGCCCTGGCCAATCATGCCCTGGAGGGCGCGCATATAGACGGCGTCGACATCCGGGCGCTCTTCGCGGTCCACTTTGATGTTGACGAAGCTGGCGTTCAATAACGCCGCCGTCTCTTCGTCTTCGAACGACTCCTTCTCCATCACGTGGCACCAATGACAGGAGGCGTAACCGACACTAAGGAAGATCGGCTTATCTTCGGCGCGGGCGCGGGCGAAAGCTTCCTCTCCCCAGGGGAACCAGTCGACGGGGTTGTCTTTGTGCTGGAGGAGGTAAGGGCTAGTTTCGCCGGCCAGTCGGTTTGGCATCTCTCCCTCGAAAGCTCGTTAGCCCGTCAGTTCATGCCGAGAAGCCTATCCGGCTCGATCCGGATGATGACGCGCTGTTCGCCCGGCGAGCGGAACGGGTATTTGTCCTGTCCAAGGTACTTCTTCGCCAGCTTGTCGATGTGGGCGTCGGCGCCGTCGCGCGTTATTTCGACGACGTGGCCGCGCAGGGCAAGCACGGCGTATACGTCCTGCCGGTCGACCACGTCCATTCCCACACGGGGGTCACGGCGGATGTTCTTCAGCTTCTGGCGTCCCTCCGCCGTGTTGATGAGGACGTAGCCGTCTTCGTAGTCGACCCAGACGGGCACGACGTGTGGCGCGCCGTTCGGCATGATGGTGGCGATGTTCGCGATGTTGGGCGCCAGCAGTAGCGCCTTCGCTTTTTCCGGCAATTGGACAGCCATGTCCGTCTCTCCTCGTTCGCAGTCCGGCTGAACGCTTCGGGTAAGAGGAGAGACGCCGAGGAAGCCTCGAGCGTCTCCCCTGAGACCAGCATCGGCGCGGGCAATCCGTTTGTCAACCCCAGAATCGCAACCGAGACCGCGTCCGGCTGGCCTATCGACATTTGCCGCCATTTCGACGGCGGCCCACCCAGCGAATGAAGCGTTCAACGTCATTCTTGCCGAAGGCGGTGAAGCAGACGTGAAAGGAAGTCGCATTCGCATGAAGAAGGTGTGAGTGAAGATCGGCGATGCGATGTTCAGGCGTGTCGCGCTGATGCTACACTGAGTCCGTGGATAGCTGGGAGAAGCTGTACGACGACGTCGTGAACTGTCGCAAATGCCCGCGACTGGTCTCGTGGCGGGAGAAGGTGGCGGCGGAGAAGCGCGCTACTTTTCGCGATTGGACGTATTGGGGGCGGCCGCTTCCGGGCTTCGGCGACGCGCGGGCGAAGGTGATGGCGCTGGGACTAGCGCCGGCGGCGCACGGAGGCAACCGAACCGGGCGCATCTTCACCGGCGACCGCTCCGGCGACTGGCTTTTCCGGGCGCTTTACCGCGCCGGCTTCGCCAACCAACCGACGAGCGTGAGCCGCGACGATGGGCTGGAGCTACATGACGCCTACGTCGCGGCAGTCGTACGCTGCGCGCCGCCGGCCAACAAGCCGACGCTCGAAGAGCGCGACAACTGCGGTCCATACCTGCAGCGAGAGTTGCGGATGCTGGCGGAGTTGCGCGTCATCGTGCCGCTGGGCCATTTCGCCTACGACGCCCTGGCGCCGGCGCTGGGCGCCCGTCACAGGCCACGCTTCGGCCACGGCGTCGAGTGGCGCCGCGAAGACGGCCGCATCGTTCTCTGCTCATACCACCCGAGCCAGCGGAACACGTTCACTTCGCTCCTGACGGAGGAGATGCTCGACCGGGTCTTCCGGCGGGCGCGGGAACTGGCGGAAGGCGCCTAGGCTTTTCGCCACGTCGTGCCGGCGGGCGTGTCTTCCAGGGCGATGCCGAGCGCTGCGAGCCGGTTGCGGAGGTCATCGGCAAGCTCCCACTGGTGGGCGGCGCGCAGCCGGTTGCGCAGGTCAACGAGGAGCTCGACTAGCGGCGTCAGGTTGGCGACGAGCTCGCCGCCGGAAGCGCCCATCTCCCTTCCCCAGCGGTCGACCAGGCTCCGCAGCTCGGCGCGGGCACCGGCAACAGCGTCACCCTCGGCGCCAATGGACTCTGCGCGCTCGATGGCCTGTACCAGCTCATAGGCCTGGCCGGCGAACTCGGCGTCGGAGCGGCCGTCGGTGCGCTGGGCGAGAATCCGCTCCGTCTCGCCGACCGTGCGTGCCAGCTCCTCGTTCGCCTGAGTGGCGCTCTCCGGGACCGGGGCGGCGAAAACCGGTGCGCCGAGAGACATCGCGGCGCTGCGCAACTCGTCGAGGCTGAAGGCGCTGCCGGACGGATAGATCTTGTCTTCGCCAAGAGGGCGTCGCACCGTCACCTGGCCGGCGCCCATCACGTGACATTCGTCTTCGCCGAGAACGAGGATGCAGGCGGTGTACTCGTCGATGCCGACGATGACGGTCCATTCCGGGAGGAGGGCCTCCAGGGCGTCGAAGCGGGGCTTGCCCATGAAGCAAAAGCGGGTATCGTAAGTCCCGCCCTCGCTGTTGTTCCAGTGCGGGACGATGGTGAGGTCGAGGCCATAGGGCGCGAGCAGGTTCAACCCTTCAATCCAGTGCGGGTCTTCGCCGACCTTGTAGATCTCGTACACGGGCACCGAGTAGTGGCCGATGGCGATAGCGGCGGCGCTGGCCAGCACGAGATGCGCGCCTTCGTCGACGCGATGGGCGATGGCGTCGATGATAGGCGTGCCGGCCCAGTTACGGATGGCGTAGGAAGGGCTGCCGGGGCCGCCGAAGATGTAGTTGGAGGCTTCGATCTTCCTGACGGCGTTCTTGGTCTCGGCAACGGTGGCGCTTTTGGCCGACTTGAAGCTGGCGAGGGCGCAGGGCACGCTCAGGTACCGCTGCACGTAGGCGCGGGCGCGCTCGGAGATGTTGTCGGCGTTCAGCTCGAAGCCGGCGGGCGTGTCGAGGAAGACGGCGTGGACGGGGCCGTCGATACGGGAAGCGATCCACTGGTGCACCCGCGTCATCGACTCCGTCAGCTCGCCGGAGCCCATGAGGGTGACTGTCCCCGGCTTCGGGTCAGCCCCGGAAGTACGGTCCATCGCTATCCTGCTTCAGGCTTCGCTACGCTCATTATACGCGAAGCAACGCGCAGTCAACTGCGACGACAGCGGCGTGCCCGGCGGGTTTTGCTCAAATGCCTTCGGGGCTAAGATGTTCTCACAAGAGTCGATTCGCGGATAGCGTGGGGAGGAACAAATGCCCTGGGATGAGATGCGACCAATCTTTCGGCCGGAAGGCGTCCGCATGGGCGTAATGCGGGCGGACCCGAAGAAATGCACGCGGACGCGGGGCTCGTCCTGCCAGCTTTGCTGGGAGAACTGCGGCATCCGCGCCTGGGAGCTCGTTGAGGGCCAGGAACCACGCCTGGCGGAAGATCACGCCTGCATTAGTTGCAACAACTGCGTCGTCGCCTGCCCGCGCGGCGCTATCTCCGTCGTCGAGCCCTATCACGTTGAGGAAGGCTACTTCGTCACGCTGCCCCACCGCGTCGAATGGCGACTGCCCGCGAAGCCCCTGGACGCTGAGGGCCATCTTGACGAGTTGACGCCGCTGGAGAAGGCAGTCCTGAACCGTCGGAGCGTGCGCAACTTCAAGGAGAAGCCGGTGCCGGAGCATCTGCTAAGGCGCGTGCTCGAGGCCGGGCGGTTCGCGCCCAGCGGCGCCAACTGCCAGCCGTGGAGGTTTGTCGTCATTAGCGATACGGCGCTGTTAAACGAGATGAATGAGGCGATCTGGAGCTCGCTGAGCCTGGTCGACAGGATGTACGCGGACGATGAGATGGTCAAGCAGCTTGCGGCGGCAGCCGAATCGACCGGGCAGGCGCCGGGAAGCTTCGACCCGCGTGTTGCGCTAGGAGCAATAAGATCGCTGGCCAGGCTGCATGGAGCCGCATTGCATGGCGCGCCCGTTGTTATCCTGATCCTGGAAGACCAGCGGGCGGCATCGGCCGGCGGGATAAACGTCGGGATATGCGGACAGAACATGACGCTGGTCGCCAACTCGCTGGGGCTAGGAGCCTGCTGGGTGGGCTTCACGACGGTCCTTTCGCGGTTACCGGGATGGATGGACCGACTGGGGATCGAGCCGCCGTGGAGGCTGGCCACGTCGCTAGCACTGGGTTACCCGAAGTTCAAGCAGGAAGGCATCGTGCCACGGGAGTACCGGCCGGTGACGTGGTTCCGCGACGGCGCCGGGCCTGTCGACGAATAGTCCTTCTCCTGTCCCACAGCTCGACGCGAAGATGTAAGATCGTGATGTGGGTGATGTAGACTCCTCGACGTCCACGTCAGGGATGGACAGGCGGAACGGCCCGTTTGCGGGCATCACAGGGAAGCGGACAATCCTCCTCTGGGGCGCTGTCGTCCTGGCCCTGTGCCTTCTGTTCGCGCTGGACGCTTTGACTCCGCGCGGGTTCGAGATCGAAGACCTCTACGTGCCGCTGATCTTCGCGATAGCCCTCTTCGGCAAGCCGCGGCAGGTCGTGATAGTTGCGGCGGTCGCGTCTGTGCTCGTCATCGCAGGGTTCTTCCTTTCGCCGAAAGGCATCGCGACGGGCTGGGCGATGGGAAACCTGGTGCTGGGAGTGTTCATCATCTGGGTCACTGCCTCCCTGGTATTAGTCACGAGGAATCTTTTCGCCGCCAACGCCAATCTGCAGATTGAGATTGCGCAACGCAGGCAGGCGGAGGATGAGTTGAAGAAAGCGATGGCGGTCAAGGACGACTTCTTAGGGATGGTGTCGCACGAGATGCGCACGCCGCTAACGAACATCATGGCTACCGCGTCGATGCTGGACGGTCGTGAGGTGGCGTTCACCGACGAGGAAAAAGCGGAGCTTCTAACGGAAATGCGGCTGAGCTCGGAGCGACTGGCCAGGACCATCGACAACATGCTGGCGCTGGCACGGGTGCAGGCAGGTCGAACGATCGACTTCAAGGCGATCTCGCTGCGAGCGCTCGTCGAGGAAGAGATGGCACAACACCTGAAGCGACACGAGGCGCGGAAGATGAGCGTGAGCGAGAATGGGGCGCTGCCACGGGCGAAAGGATCTGCCGACTACGTCCGGCACGTCATATCGAATCTGCTGGAGAACGCGGAGAAGTACTCGCCGCGGCAGGAGGCGATTGACGTCGAACTGCGGCGCGAGGGCGACGAAATCGTGGTTCGCGTGTTAGACCGCGGCGTCGGCGTGACGGAGGAGGAAGCGGAGCACATCTTCGAGGCCTTCTACCGGTCGCCGCGGGTTACGAGCGGCTCCTCGGGGATGGGCATCGGCCTGTCGGTCTGCAAGCGGCTCGTCGAGGAGCAGGGCGGGCGAATCTGGGCGGTTCCGCGTCCGGGCGGCGGCAGCGAGTTCGGCTTCAGCCTGCCGGCGGCATCGGACGGCGCAGGTCGCGAGGGCGTCGCGCCTCCTCTACAGACTTGACCCCTGTTGATGCGGCGCGGACGGCCGTTAAGACATATGGGTTAGTCTGCAGGAGGGCCGCGATGCAATTGCGGGACGGCTTAACGGCAACCGCGAAGACAGCACACGAATTGCACGGTCACACCGGCGTGCCCGCTACCCTGGTGATCGTGGGTGTCGATGACGACCTTCGCCCATTCTCCCTGACGCTTCGGGACGACGAGATCATCGGGCTGTGCGCGGAGGCGGAGGTGGCGCTGGGGCACCAGGAGACTTCGTGCGCGCCGCGTAAGCTGCGGGGATAGGTGCGGCCTGTCGTTCGCCGGCGCTTTCTTGGATGCAGTCTGCGCGTCTCCGCGGCTAACGGAAATTGTGCGCCGGCGGCGCGATGAGCGCTGCGTCGACGCGCAGGGGCGTGAACTTCTCGGCGACAACGTTCAGCGTCCCTTCCCGCTTCTGTAGCTTTCCGCGCACCAGCAGGAACGGCTCGCTGCGGATTACGGTCCGCGCCGAGGCGTAGAGCCCCGGCTTCACTACCACGTTCGCCAGCCCGAACTCGTCCTCGAGCAGCAGGAAGACGAAGCCTTTCGCTGTCATCGGATGCTGGCGGCAGACGACGAGCCCAGCTATCTCCACCATCACGCCGTCGGGCAGCCTGTCGAGGTGCTTGCTGGAGACGACGCCCTCGTGCAGGCCGCGTCGGACGAAGGCCAGCGGATGGTGGACGGGCGAGAGGCCCAGATTCTCGTACTCCGCGGCCATGCGCTCCCAGGCCGTCATGTCGGCCAGCGGCACCATGTCCTGCTCGATGGGCAGAGGTAGGGGCATCTGGCCGTCATGCGGGCGAATGACCAGCCCGGCCTGCCACATCGGCTCGCGGCGATTCGCGACGAGCGATTCGAAGGCGCCCACTGACGCCAGGTTTTCGACGGCGGTCTGCGGCAGCCGCGTTCGGTTCATCAGCTCCCATACCGAGCCGTAGGGGCCGTTGCGCTGTCGCTCTTCTTCGACTGCCTGGGCCGCGCTTTCGCCGATGCCGCGCACGTAGGCGATTCCCACTCGCACGGCGTCGCCCTCGGGCCCGTCTTCGACTGTGCAGCGGGCGCCGCTCCGGTTGATATCGGGGTTGAGCACGCCGACGCCGTGCCGTTTGGCGTCGTTGGTGAAGACGTGCGGCGCGTAGAAGCCCATAGGCTGGGCGTTGAAGAGGGCGCAGTAGAATTCGGCCGGGTAGTACTTCTTCAGCCAGGCCGACTGGTAGGCGAGGACGGCGAAGGCGGCGGAATGGCTCTTGGGGAAGCCGAACTCGGCAAAGCCCAGCAGCTTGTCGAAGACCGATTGCGCCGTCTTCTCGTCGACGCCGCGGGCCAGCGCGCCTTCGCGGAACTGCTGCCAGAAGCTTTGCATCGCCTCCCGCGAGCGTTTGCGGCTGATGGCGCGTCGGAGGGCTTCGGCCTGGCCGGCGGTGAAACCTGCCAGCGCCATTGCCACCTGCAGAACCTGGTCCTGGTAGATGACGACGCCCAGCGTGTCCTTAAGGGCGTCCTCCAGCGACGGGTGGTCGTAGGTGACGGGCTCTTTGCCCTGCTTGCGGCGCACGAACGGGTTCACGGCCTTGCCGACGATGGGCCCCGGCCGGACGATGGCGACCTCTTGCGTCAGCTCTTCCAGGGAACGGGGTTGCGTGCGCGGCAGGAGCTGCATCTGGGCGCGGCTCTCGATCTGGAAGACGCCGATGGTGTCGCCGGCGCAGATCATGTCGTAGACGGCGGGATCGGTGAAGTCGATACGGCTGAGGTCGACGCAGCGGCCGCGGCGGGCGGCGATGATGTCGATGCAGTCTTCGATGAGCGAGAGCATGCCCAGCGCCAGGAAGTCGATCTTGATCATGCCGGCGTCGTCGACCGAGTCTTTGTCCCACTGGCAGACGTAGCGGCCGGGCATGCCGCCCCTTTCGATGGGCACGAGCTCGGCGACGGGTTTGGAAGAGATGATCATGCCGCCGACGTGCTGCGAGAGGTGGCGCGGGAAACCGTCGATCTCCGCCGCCAGCGCCACGAGGTCGCGCCAGAGGCGGTCGCCGGCCTTGCCCCTGAACTCCGGCAGCGCGGCCATCTCTTCCGGCAGGTGGTAGGCGTGCCGGGCGTCGACGCGCTTCGCCAGCTTGTCGAGCTCCGCTTCCGGCAGGCCGAGCGCTTTGCCGACGTCGCGGACGGCGGAGCGCATCTTGTAGCTGATGATCTCGCCGACGAGGGGCGCGTGGTCCGGTCCGAACTCGTTGTGAACGCGCAGGATGAGCGCTTCGCGGATGTCGCGGGCGAAGTCGAGGTCGATGTCCGGCACGGAGGTGCCTTCTTCGTTAAGGAAGCGGCCGAAGAAGAGGTTGTAGCGCAGCGGGTCGACGTGAGAGAGGCCGATGAGATAGCAGATGAGCGAGCTGACCGACGAGCCGCGTCCGCGTCCGGGCGGCAGGCCGGCGAAGCTCCGGGGCGAGGCGCCGCGCACCTTCGCCGCCTCCTCACGGGCCATCTCCAGGAGCTGCCGGTAGACGAGAAAGAAGCCGGAGAGGCCGCGCTTGCGCACCATGCCCAGCTCCTCGCGGAGGCGGGCGTCGACCGGCGGCGTGATGCGACCATAGCGCTCGCGGGCGGCCTCGTAGCAGATCCGCTCCAGATGAGAGTCAACCGTCTCGCCTTCGGGCACCGGGTATTCGGGGAAGGTATAACCCAAGTCGCGCGTGAGGTCGAAGGTGCAGCGCTCGGCGATGCGGGCGCTGTTGGCGAGGGCATCGGGGCATTCGGCGAAAAGCGCAGCCATTTCTTCGGGTGATTTCAGGTAGTACTCGGAGTTCTCGCGGCGCAACTGGTGCGAGGCGTCGAGCGTTGTGCGGTGGCGGATGGCGACGAGCACGTCCTGGAGGCGATGGCGCTCGCGCAGGTGGTAGTGGACGTTGTTGGTGGCGACGCAGCCGAGGCCGAGTCGCTCCGCCAGCGCCGTCAGCGCCTGGTTGCGGGCCTGGTCGCCGTAGACGAGGTTATTCTGCAGCTCGATCCAGAAGCTCTCGCGGCCGAAGGCGTCGACGTAATGTTGCGCCACCGCTTCGGCCTCGCGCAGGCGTCCGGCGGCGACGAGCGACGGCACCTCGCCGCGCTTGCAGCCGGAGAGGGCGATGAGGCCTTCGCTGTGGCGGGCCAGCGTATCGAAGTCCAGCACGGGCTCGCCGCGCTTGTTCGACAGGTGGGCGTGCGTGAGGAGGAGACAGAGGTTGGCGTAGCCTCGCTGCGACTCGCAGAGGAGCATCAAATGAGTAGTTGGGCGGGGCTGTTCACGATTCTGAGGGTTGAAACCCTCAGCCTTTGCCGACATTGCCCTTTCTGTGAGGCTGAGGGATTTATCCCTCAGAGTTGCTCTTTCTACTTCAGACTCTCCTTCTGAGGCGGACCTTCGGCCCGTTGGGGGCGCTGCCCCCTGTACCCCCGTCGCTCTGAGCGTCACTTCGGCGCCGGTGATGGGGCGCACGCCGAACGCCTTCGCCGTCTGGGCGAACGCCATCGCGCCGTAGAGGCCGTCGTGATCGGTGAGGGCGAGGGTGTCGTAGCCGAGCTCGCGGGCGCGGAGGGCCAGCTCCTCGGGAGTGGACGCGCCTTCGCGGAGTGAGTAGCAGGAGTGGCAGTGGAGTTCGACGTACGGCTCAGTCATAGCTCTGCTCATACCATTGCTCTCGCACCAGGTCGCGGTAGACGATGAGCGGGCGGCCATCCTCCAGAAGCAATCGATAATAGAGGCGCGAGACCTCCTCCCGCCACCACTCGTCGTCGATGCGCCAGACGTCCTCTATCCGCTCGACGGCCAGTCGCCGCCGGCCAAGGACGACAGCGATAGGCTCGCCCCGCTCGTCCGTTGCTACCGCCAGCGGCCGCGGCTCTTTGAGCGGGCTCAGCTTGCCTGCCGGTAGGCCGGGTCCGCTCACGGTTCGTAGTCGATAAGGGCGTGACGCCTCTCCGGCAGTCGCGACCACGGCTCCACCTCCACCACCCTCGATATGAGAGGCCGCCCCCAGCGCGCTCGAAGCTGGCGGACCGTCTCGCCGAGCTGACGCTTGAGGCCCGCTTTCTCCGCGAACAGCGTCGCCTGGCGACCGCGCTCTTCGGTTATCCCCGACAGCTCGATCGTCAGCTCTTCCACCGGCCCGTTAGGAGCGGCGTTCGAGAGGACGCTTTTGACGATGAACAGCATTCGCTCCCAGTCGACGACGGCTTCATGGAAGGTGAGCGCTTTCTCCCAGCTCCGCCCGCCCCAGAGAGCGGCGCGCAGGCGCAGGCGACGGGCGGCACGGCCGCGCAGTCGCCAGTGGAGACGCACGAGCAGGCGGCGACAGGCAACGACGAGCGCTTCGATGCTGACGGCGGCGGACGGGAAGCGCAGCGTCTCGCTCAGGAGCTCTTCGCGGCGCAGGGGACGGAGCGGCTCGCGGTCGATGCCGCGGGCGAGGTCATAGAGGCGCTTTCCTTCGCTGCCGAACTGGGCTTGGAGCGGCCCGGGCGCCAGCATCGCCAGGTCGCCGAGGGTGCGCAGGCCGTACAGGTCGAGGCGTCGCAGCGTGTCGGCCGAGGCGACGGGGGCGTTTAATTGACCAATTGAAATCAATTCCTTTTTCGCGCTTTCTTGAACCTGGGAAGCGACGAAGTGAATCTGAGAAAAAGTGTCGAAATGCGCCAAAAGGGCGACGTCGAGGGGGCGCAGGAACTCGGCCTCTTTGCCCTCGGGGACAGTGCAGACCATGCCTACCGGCAGGCAGGCCTGGCCGGGCTGGCTGGTGAGGGCGGCGGTCCAGGCGACGAACTTGCCCTCCGCTACGCCGACGGCGGCGACGAGACCGGTTGTCTCCCGCAGCGAGCGGATTATGCGCTCCCCCAGGTCCAGCTCGCCTTCGTAGTGGAGGGAGAGGCCGCCGGCGTTCAGGTAGGCGCAGCCGAGAGCGCCGGGCTCGACTTCCGGGCTGAAGGTTTCGAGGACGGCGAGAAGGGAGTCGAAGACGTCGCTGTAGCGGGAGGGATGCGGCGGCAGGAAGACGGCATCGCGGCAGAGGGCGAGCGCCGGCCGGAGCGGCATGCCGACGCGGACGCCCTGGGCCTCGGCTTCGGGCGAGCAGTCGAGGACGGCCTTTCGCTGGTCGGGGGTCTCGCCGATTACGAGCGGACGACCGCGAAGGGAGGGATCACGCCGGCGCTCGACGGCGACGGGAAAGTGCGGGATGAGGATGCAGGCGATTCGCATAGCTTACCTGATTGTGGGAACTGCGGGAGGACTGAAGTCCTCCCCTACGGCGGCAGGCCCCCACGACGGAACACCATAATAGAACACATGTACTATATTTGTCAAGCCGTCTGGGGTCGCGAAGCGCGGCAGTTGGTGTAAACCTTTAGGCGTAGGCGAAAGGCCTTCGGGAGTCTGAGGGCCAATATTAGGTGACTCTTCGAATTGTAAGCCTCACCCGAGAAACGCCATCATAAGGTCCACTTTTCCGGCGCGACGGTAATGGTCTGCTTGTTATGGCAGGCCTTCCTTTCGGCAGAGGAGGCTATACCTTGAAGAGATTCGCTATACTGGCGGCCCTGGCAGCGGCGGCGATTGTCGGGGTGATTGTCCTTGGCCTCGGACGGCAGGGCAACCTGTCGGCGACCACTCTCGACACGGGCTACCTTAATCCTTCTACGAACGCGCCGGATCCCGGCGGCGCTGGCGACGGCTTCGAGATCCACCCCGAGTATGCCTACACCGATGGATCTGGCGCGGCTGAAAGCGAGTCCGCCTGGGGCGACACGCACCATTACGGCGGCTACAACGTCAGCGTGCCGGCGGGCGCAACGATCACGGGCATCGAAGTGCGCGCGGACTGGTGGCTGGCGGAGATGGGGTGGGAGGATCAGCTTTCAGTGTGCCTGTCCTGGGACGGCGGGACAAGTACAAGCTGCAAGATGGACTTGCAAATGGAGGTGATCACTGAGCGTACGGTAGTGCTTGGGAGTCCCACGGACACCTGGGGGCATACGTGGACTACCGACGAGTTGAGCAACAGCAATCTCCTGGTCCGAGTCTCGATCGATAGCATGGAGGGGTGGATGTTCGAGTTGGACTGGATCCCGGTGAAGGTCTACTACGAAGGGGAGGCCGACACCGCTACTCCCACGGCGACCGATACCGATACGGCTACGCCAACGTCGACTGACACGCCGACATCGACGCCGACTCAAACGCCAACGTTGACACCGACCGGTACGGCTACGCCAACGCCAACTGATACGGCCACGCAAACGCCGACGGACACATCGACGCCGTCGCCCACGACTACGCCGACACCAACACACACGCCTACGCCGCTGCCGACCGGCACGCCCGCGGCAACGTCATCTCCGTCGCCGACGCAGACGCCGTCGGAGACGCCTACCGACACGCCGACTCCGACGTCGACAGGCACGGTCACACCCTTGCCAACGGGAACGCCCACCGCGACTCCGACAAACACGCCGACGCCGACGGCGACCGCTGTGTCGGCCGGCAACCGGCGGCATAGCGGCCCGACGGCGACCAGTCCGGCCGCGTCACCGACAGCGGCACCGGCCGCCACACTCCCGCCTGCGCTGCCATCGCCGCAGCCACCAATGGCTCCGCTCGGAGGCGTTGGGCCTGAGTTGACGATGCCCCATGCCGGCGACGGTCCGTCGGAAGGCAGTTTCTTCTCGTCGCTGGCGGCTCTGCTGTCGATCGGCGGCGTTGGAGCGACGGCTCTCGGGGGCGCCTGTCTGCGGTCCGCCAGGCGAAGGAGCTGACCGCCGCCGGCGGGCACCCGGTCGCCCACCCTGAGCGCGAGCGACCGTCGGCGATCCTTCACGCATCTTTCATGGCCGGCTCAGCGCTCGCCACGGGCAGCGCACGCCTCCTTTCTACGATCAGGTATCGGTGCCGCCTAATCGAAAGGAGACGAAAATGTACGGGACTGTAGCACGGATGCGTCTGAAGCCAGGCAAAGAGGCAGAGCTATCGGGGTTCCTACGTGAGTTCGACGAATTGAAGGTGCCCGGCGCCATCTCCGAGTACCTTTACCGGATGGACGAGGACTCTAACGAGTATTACCTGGTCGTCGTCTTCGCCGACAAGGGGAAATACACGGAAAACGCGGACGACCCGGAGCAGGACGCCCGCTATCAGAAGCTGCGGGCGCTGCTCGAGGCGGACCCGGAGTGGCACGACGGCGAGATCGTCCATCATATCTCGTGGATGTAGGCGGACAGGGCCGCGGACGCGGTTTCGAATCTGACCAGGGCTTTCCCTTGCGTCGGCCACGTCGCGCGTCCTTCGGACGGCTCGCGGCTTATCCGATTAAAGGCGAGCCGGAATCTGAGGTCGTAGG
>JBEKXP010000040.1:0-14052 GCA_049511815.1 Dehalococcoidia bacterium | reverse complement strand
TGTGAGTCCGTGTTCACGGCCACCAACTGCACGCCGGGGATGTTATCCGCCATCATCCGGCTGAGCGCGTTGCCGCCGCCGCCGCCGACACCCATCACCTTGATCGGGGGAAGCTTGTCCAGATCCTCTCTGCTTGTCACCGTCGCCTCCTTTCGCTCGTTCCTATCGAATCGAATGCCTTACTCAGGCATGAGCACCCTCATCCACTGGCTCACGCGATGCCACAGCCCGCTGAAGGCGAGACTCGGCCCGAGGCGGTGCCCGCCGTAGAGCATGCCGTTCTCCTTCACCGCCCACTGCAGCAAGCCGACGCTCGTTGCGAAGGCCGGGTCCGCCAGCGTCTCCGAAAGTCCCTGCAGATGGCGGGGAACGCCGATGCGCGCCGGCAGGCCCGTCACCTGCTCGGCGAGAACGTCGAGGCCCTGCAGCTTCGCTGTGCCGCCGGCCAGCACCACGCCCGCCGACAGGATGTCGTCGTGCACGGTGCGCTTAACCTCGCTCATCACCATCTCCAGGATCTCCTCACAGCGCGCCTGGATGATCTCGCACAGGCGACGCCGCGGCACACTCTTCTGGTGCTCCGACCCGAAGCAGTCCAGCTCGACGCTCTCGCTGGCGTCCACCATACTCGGGATGGCGTGCCCGAACTTCGCCTTCGCCTCCTCCGCGACGGCGTAGGGGCAGCGTAGGCCGGCGACCAGGTCGCGCGTGATGTGGTTTCCGCCGACCGGCAGCACGGACGTGTGAAAGACGCTCCCGTCCAGGTAGACGGCTATCCCGGTCGTTCCGCCGCCGATGTCGACGACGATGACGCCCTGCTTTCGCTCTTCCTCCTCTAGAACCGCCTCGCCGCTGGCGAGCGGCTCCAGGATCAGGCTCTCCACCTCGACGCCGGCGCTCTCGACGCACTTCGTCAGGTTCTGCATCGCGCTCGCGGAAGCCGTGACGATGTGCGTCTCGACGTCCAGGCGCTGGCCGTGCATTCCCAGCGGGTCGCTCACGCTGTCCTGCCCGTCGACCACGTAGTAGCGCGGCACGGCATGCAGCACCTCGCGGTTCGATGGGATGTTGATGACGCGCGCTCCTTCCAGCACGCGCTCTACGTCGTCGCTGCCGATGGGGTGGCTGCGATCGGCGATGGCGGCGATGCCGCGGTTGTTCAGCGACTGGATGTGCGAGCCGGTTATGCCGACGTGCGCGGAAAGAATGCGTGTCCCGGCCGAGCGCTCCGCCTTTTCGACGGAGTCGCGGATCGATTGCGTCGCCTCGGCGATGTTGTCCACCATGCCGCGGCTGAAGCCACCCGCCAGCGCGACGCCGACGCCGAGAATGCGTATCGCCTGGTCGTCGCCGATCTCCGCGACCGCCGTGCAGACCTTGGTCGTACCGACGTCAATTGAGGCGAAGGTGTCCGCTCTCATGTGCTTGCCTCCTTCCCTGGGCCCGCCTCTCGCGATATGCCCTCTCTCTTCAATCGCTGCTACTGGAACGAAACCGTCTCGCCGAAACGCAGGTCGACGCTATTCACCGCCAGTCCCTGCGTCTGCGCCTTGTCCAGCAGCACGTACAGGACGCTCAGCTTGTAATCGAGATCGCGGCTGTCCCCGAAGGTCGCCCGCAGGCCGCCGTCGAACGAGACCGTCAGGCCGCTGTGATCGCTGTACTCCAGGCCGGTCACGTTGCGCTGCAACGCCCGCGGCGCCTCGTCGATGAGCTGCTTCGACAGCGCCACGGCGTCGGCATCCACTCTGTCGCCGGGTGCCAGCTTCTGCTGGCTGTCCACCTGGACGATCGTCGGCGCGCCTTCGTCCGGCCGCACGTCATCGAGGACCATCCCCTGGTCGTCGATCACGTACGGCTGGTCCTTGATCTGCCAGTAGCCCCAGGCCTGGCGCTCCGTAACGTTCACAACCATCTTGCCGGGCCACTGCCTGTGCACCGACGCGTCCGCCACACCCGGCACCGCAAGCAGGCGCTGCTTCGCCGCTTCGCTGTCCACCTGGAGGATGTTCTGCCCCTTGAGGCCGGAGACGCTCGCCAGCATCGCCGGGTCCAGCGTCTGCGCGCCGTTCACCGCGACGGTCCGAACCTGGAACAGCGGCGATTGGTAGACCAGCCAGCCGGCGGCCACGATCCCGACGAGCATCGTCAGCAGCGTCAGACGCTTCAGACCGCGCTTTATTCGCTCTCCGAGCCGTGGCGCATCCCGGCGCTGCATCTGCCTGCGACTATCCTTGCGCAAGACGCTCCCTCTCCTCGAACCGCTCCAGCCCTAGATCGACGAGGCGGCTTATCAGTTCGGAGTACGACAGTCCGGCAACTTGCCAGAGCCGCGGGTACATGCTTCCCGGCGTGAAGCCGGGTATTGTGTTCAGCTCATCGACGAAGACTTCGCCCGCCGGCGTGAGGAAGAAGTCGACGCGCGCCATGCCGCAACAGTCGATGGCCCGGAAGGCGTCGAGCGCCAGCGCCCGAATGCGGGACGAGCAGTCTCGCGGCAGCTTCGCCGGTATCGACAGCGTCGTCGACGGCTCGAGGTACTTCGCCTCGTAGTCGTAGAACTCGCGCTCGCAGATGATCTCGCCCAGCGGCGATGCCTCCGGCTCATCGTTGCCGAGCACCGCGCACTCGATCTCCCGCGGCTCCACGCCCTTCTCGACGATGAGCTTGCGGTCGAAGCGGAACGCCCAGGCGATGCCGTTCGTCAGCTCCTCGCGTGAGTGCGCCTTCGTGATCCCGACGCTACTGCCGCCGTTTGCCGGCTTGACGAAGCAGGGATAGCCAAGCTCCCCCTCGACCCTTTGCGTCAGGCCCGCCGCGTCCTTACCCCACTGCGCGCGTGTCATCACCAGCCAGTCGACGACCGGCAGCCCCGCGTCGCGAAGGAGCGCCTTCATCAGCGCCTTGTCCAGCCCCGCCGCGCTCGCGGCCACGCCGGCACCGGCGTAGGGCAGGCGCGCCAGCTCCAGCAGGCCCTGCAACGTCCCGTCCTCGCCGCTGGGCCCGTGAATTAGCGGGAACGCCACGTCGATCTCCGACAGCACCGAGAGCGCCTGCGGCCGTCCCAGCAGCCCTTCGGCCTCGTCGACCAGCGTCTTCTTGAACAGGGGCGCCGGCGCGTCCATCTGCGATTGCGTCTCCTCCGGCGTCAGCCAGGCGCCGCCCCTGGTCACGCCGATGGGCACGACATCGAAGCGGCTGCGGTCCACCGCCGCAATCACGTGCTGCGCCGACACAACGGACACCTCGTGCTCGCCGCTGCGTCCTCCGAAGATGACGCCCAGCCGCAGCTTCCGGCCTTGTGCGCCGCTCACGACAGGTCCTCTCCCACGAATGCCACCTCCGGCAGCAGCTTGATCGAGAACTCGTCCGCGACCCGCTGCTCCGCCAGCTCCATTAGCCGCCGGACGTCCTTCGCCGTTGCCCGGCCGACGTTGACGATGAAGTTCGGGTGCTTCGTCGAAAACTCCGCGTCGCCGATGCGGTAGCCGCGGAGCCCCACCTGGTCGATGAGCCACCAGGCGGGGTACTCGCGTGTATTCTTGAAGATGGAGCCGGCGCTTCGACCCCGCGGTTGCGCCGCCTGCCGGTTCCGGTCTAGCTCTTCCATCCGCTCGGAGAGCTCGCGGGCGTCCGCCTGATGCAGCAGCAGGCTGGCTCGGACGATCACGTGGCCCGTGAACAGCTTGCGGGTGAAAGCGCTCTCGCGATAGCCCAGGCCCAGCTCCGCGACTGCCAGATCGTATTCAAGGCCGTCGCCGCTTAGCATGCTGACGCCCTGCAGGATCGTGGCCATGCTTCCGTCGTAGGCGCTGGCGTTGTAGACTACCGCGCCGCCGATCGTCCCGGGAATGCCGCCGGCCCATTCCAAGCCGGCGAAACCGCGATGCGAAAGGTCCCGCGCCGTCGCCGCCAGGCTTGCGCCGGACTCGACGCGGAAGATGACGTGGCCGTCCTCCATGTTCAGCGGCCCTTCCAGCGCCCGCGCCCGGTTCTCGATGGTCACGCCGCGGATGCCCTTATCGCTGACGAGGATGTTGCTGCCCGCTCCGAGGATGAAGAACCGCTCGCTGTGGATGCTGCACAGGGTGACCAGCGCTTTCAATTGCGCCGCGTCGTCGGCGACAACGTATATGTCCGCCGGTCCGCCGATCCCGAACGTCGTGTGGCGCGAGATCGGCTCGTTCAGGCGCAGGCCAACGACCATGCGCAGCTCTTCGATCAGCTTTTCGCTTGTTCCCGTCATGACGCCTTCCATTTGCGCAGTCCCTCCAGGACGAGCGGTCCCACTTCGTTCACGTCGCCGGCGCCCAGCGTGAAGAACACGTCGCCGGGCCGCAGCACCGCCAGCGCCGCCGCCGCCGCGTCTTCGAACGTCGCGACGAAGCGCGCTTTGGGACGGGTGACCTCCCGCGTCAGCTCCTCGGCGCTCATGCCGGCCGCCACCGGCTCGCGGGCCGCATACGTTTCCAGCACCAGCAACTCGTCCAGCCCCTCGAAGCAGGTGCGAAAGCCTTCGAGGAGGTAAAGCGTGCGACTGTAAGTGTGCGGCTGGAACACCGCAACAAGCCGTCGTCCGGCGAAGCGTTCCCGCGCCGCCGCGATGGTCGCACACAGCTCCGTCGGGTGGTGCGCGTAGTCGTCCATTACCGTGACGCCACCCGCCTCACCGATGAACTCGAAGCGACGGCCGGCGCCGCGGAACTCCGCCAGCGCTTTCTTCATCGACTCCATCGGCACGCCGACGTGGTGCCCGACGGCTATGGCGGCAAGCGCGTTGCCGACGTTGTGTCGCCCCGGCAGCCCGATGCGGAACTCGCCGTACGGCCGCCCGTTCAAACCGACGTAGAACTCCTGGCCGCCGTCGCCCAGCTTGCCCAGGTGGCTGATCACCCAGTCGACAGGCGTACTCAGGCCGTACAGCTCCACCCGCTGCGTTTGAAGCGGAATCGCCGGGCCCTTGCCGCGTCCCAGCAGGTCGGCGACGACCGCGTCGTCCGCGCAGGCGATGATCAGCCCATCGCGCGGCACCTGCTTGAGGAACTGGGCGAAGGCGCCGACCAGGTTGTCGAAGGAGCCGTAGACGTCCAGGTGGTCGGCCTCGACGTTGGTGACGACGGCGATGTCGGGCTCATAGCTCAGGAAGGCGGCGTCGAACTCGTCCGCTTCGACGACGACGTGCTCGCCCTCTCCGGCGGCCGCGTTCGTGCCCAGGTTGACGATGTCGCCGCCGACAAGGAAGGTCGGCGAAAGCCCCGCTTCGACGAGCATGAAGGCGATGAGCGCAGAGGTCGTCGTCTTGCCGTGCGTTCCCGCCACCGCTATCGAGCGGTGCCCCTCCATCAGCCGCGCCACCATGTCGGCGCGCTTGATGACGGGGATGCCGCGACGCCGCGCCTCCAGTATCTCCGGGTTGTCTTTCGTGGCGGCGGAGGTGATGACGACCAGCCCCGCGTCGTCGATGTTTGAAGCGTTGTGGCCTTGAGATACCGTCGCGCCCTGCTTTACGAGACGCTCGGTGAACGACGAGAGACGCTGGTCGGAGCCGCTGACGTCGTGGCCCCAGGCCATCAGAATGTGCGCTATCGCCGACATGTGCACGCCGCCGATGCCGACGAGGTGGACTCGCTGCGGTATCGTCTTCGTGCCCTTCTCTTCCTTCGTCATCGTCGTCATTCTCAGGCCGCTATTTCCATCAGCATGCCGGCGATCCGGTCCGCGGCGTCCGGTTGGGCCAGCGCCCGCATCGCGTTTGACATAACTTGCAGCCGTTCGTCGTCCTGCAGCAGCGCCTTCGCCGCTTCGACGGCCTCGGTTACTCGCTCGTCCGGGAAGACCAGCGCCGCGCCGCGTTCCGCCAGATAGCGGGCGTTAACCCCCTGGTCTGAAAAGGCGCCCGGGACGAGAACAGCGGGCAGGCCGGCAAGCGGCAGCTCGCCAAGCGTGCTGGCGCCGGCGCGCATCAGCGCGAGGTCCCCCGCCGCCATCGCCAGGGGCATCTCCGGCAGGTAAGCGTACAGATGATGCCGACCGCGCAACTCGTCCGGCAGCGCTTCGCGACACTGCTTCAGCCTGTCGAAGTCGGCCGCGCCCGATAGATGAGCGAGTTGACATAATTCCAGCAACGACGGCAGTTTTTCGGCGACCGCGTTGTTGATCGATCGCGCGCCCAGGCTGCCGCCGGCAACCAGCAGCGTCTTCGTCGCCGGCTCCAGCCCCAAGCGACGGCGCCCTTCTTCCCGGGTCGCCGTCGCGAAGTCGGGTCGGGCAGGATAGCCGGTCACAACCGCCTTTCGCCGCGGGAAGTAGGGCAGCGAGCCCTCAACCGTCACCGCCACGCGGTTCGCCAGTCGCGCGATCATGCGCACCGCCCATCCGGGCCGGACGTCCGGAAGGTAGACCAGCAGCGGGCGTCCCAGGCTGCGCGCGGCGAGGGCGACGGGCGCGCTGGCATAGCCGCCGGTCGCGAAGACGGCCTGCGGGTCGAAACGACGCAACACGCGTCGCGCCTGCCAGGCTCCGAGCGCAAGGTCGACGAGCCCGCTGGCAAAGCGCAGCGGCGAGCGGACGCGGAGAGCACCCGCCCGCACCGGCTGGAACTCGATGCCTTCTCCAACCAGCAACTGCTCGTCGACGCGGCCGCGAATGCCCAGGTACAGCAGCGTGAGCGGCTCCCCGCGCACGGAAAGTCGCTCTCGCAGGGCGGATACTACCGCCAGACAGGGGTAGACGTGTCCCGCTGTGCCGCCACCGGAAAGAGCCACCCTCAAGTTCCTTCCTCTCGGAGCCGGCGCTTCGTCACTTTCGCGACGGGCCGGCGTTCTCTGGCCGGAGCGCGTCCTTTCGAATAACGCGAGATGTTGAGCAGTATGCCCACGGCTGCCAGCGTCGCCGCCAGCGCCGAGCCACCGTAGCTCAGGAACGGCAGCGGGATGCCGGTAAGCGGCATGGTCCGGGTTATGCCGCCGATGTTGATGACCGCCTGGTAGGCAATCCAGCTCGTGATGCCGAGCGCCAGCAGCGAGCCGAAGTTGTCCGGCGCATTGAGCATGATGCGAATCCCCCGGTATATCAGCAGGGCGAAGAGCAGGATGACGGCCATGGCGCCGATGAACCCCATCTCCTCGCCGATGATGGCGAAGATGCCGTCGGTGTGCGCGCCCGGGACGTAGAAGAACTTCTGCCGGCTGGCCCCGATGCCGAGGCCCGTCACGCCGCCGCTGCCCAGCGCGATGAGCAATTGCAGGATGTGGAACCCCTTTCCCGACGGGTCGGCGTCCGGCGAGACGAACGCGAAGATGCGGTCCATCCGGTAGCCACCGGTCACGACCAGGAAAGCTGCCGTCACGCCGCCGATCGACGTGAGCGCGAACAGGTGGCTGAGCGCGCCGCCGGCGACGAAGAAGAGCGTCAGCGTGGTGAGGACGATGATTATGGTCGTGCCCATGTCGGGCTCCAGCATGACGAGGCCGGCAACCAGCCCGACCATGACGACGAACGGCACCAGCCCGGCGGCAAAGCTGCGCAGGTTCCGGCTCTTCCCCGAAAGCCACGCCGAGACGTAGATGATCAGCGCCAGCTTGGCGAACTCGCTCGGCTGGACCGGCGGCAGCGGACCCATCGCGATCCAGCGGCTCGCCCCGTTGTGGTTCACGCCGATGCCCGGCGCCAGCACTGCCGTCAGCCCGACGAGCGCGCCGAACATGAGCAGCGGGCTCATCGCGCGCAGTCGGTGGTAGTCGAAGCGCATCATGAAGACGAGCGCACCCGCGCCGACGACCGCCCACATCGCCTGCCGCGCCACGAAGTAGTACGGGCTGCCGTACTGCAGGCTTCCCAGCGCGAAGCTGGCGCTGTAGACGGCAAGCAGCCCGACGGTGACGAGCATGACTATGAGCGTCAGGATGACGGCATCGGGCGGTCCCGGCCGGACGCGGGTCGTCTCAGACGTCGCTATGGTGGGTCCCTCCTTCTCGACGCGCCATCTCCAGAACGAGGCGACGGAAATGCTCTCCGCGCTCCTCGAAGTTGTCATAGGCATCGAAGCTGGTGCAGGCCGGCGAAAGCAGTACCACATCGCCGGGTCGCGCGGCGGCCTTGGCGGCCACTACGGCGTCGGCAAGCGATTCGACGCTCTCGATGTCAGGTTGCTCCGTCGACCCAACGGCGTTGGTTGCCGCCAAGGCCGCCGCGACAAGCGTCTCTCTCGCCTCGCCGAACACCACGATCGCGCGACAGCGCTCGCACGCCTCCGACGCCATCCCCTGGAGCGGGAGCTTCTTCTCGCGACCTCCCAGCAGCAGCACCAGCGGCTCGGTGAAAGACCGCATCCCGGCCAGCGTCCGTTCCGGCGTCGTCGCGATGCTATCGTTGTAATAGGCGACGTCGCCGATTCGTGCCACGTACTCCAGTCGATGCGGCACCGCCTTGAAATCGCGCACCGCCCGCGCAATCGCTTCGACGTCGATGCCGCAGGCCGACGCAACCGCCGTCGCCGCCAGGACGTTCAACACGTTGTGGCGCCCTCGCAGCGGAATCTCCGCCACCGGCAGCACGGTTTTGTCCGACCCGCCTTCGCGCCAGACCACCGTCTCGTCGATGACCAGCGCCGCCGGGCCGGGCAGGTCCGCACCGTCGCTGAAGAAGACCACCTTCCCGCGCGTCGCCGACGCCAGCTCCCGCGATACCGCATTGTCGTAGCCGAGCACGGCGACATCGTCTGCCGACTGATAGCGCAGGATATTTCGCTTCAGGTCCACGTAGCTCTCCCACGTGTAGCGGTCAAGGTGGTTCGGCGTCACGTTCAGCACGCAGGCCACGTGCGGGCTCTTCGTCGTCAGCTCGAGCTGCGTGTGGCTAATCTCCAGCACCACCCACGTCTCCGGCGTAATCTCGTCGAGGAGCGAGAGCAGGCCGACGCCGATGTTCCCGCCGACCACATGCTTCTGGCCGCTCGCCGCGAACATCGCGCCGACCAGGCTCGTCGTCGTGCTCTTGCCGCTGCTCCCAGTGATGCCGACGACCGGTCCCGGGCAGAGATCGAGGAACAGCCGCATCATCGAGTCCAGCGGAACGCCCCGTTCGCGCGCCTCCGCCAGCGGCGGAAGGTCCAGCGGCACCCCCTGCGAGACGAAGACGCGGTCGGCCGCGATCATGTCTGCCGGATCGTTCTTTCCGAGAGAGAGGTGCACCGGCAGCCCGTCCAGCTCTCGCAGACGCTGCGACAGCCGCTCCGCCGGACGGGCGTCGCTGATCGTGACGGTCGCACCCTTGCCCACCAAGTAGCGCGCCAAGTCAACGCCCTCGATGCCTAACCCCACCACCGTCACCCGCTTGCCCTGGAAGTCTTGTTTATGTGTCATAGCATTTTAGCTAATCCGTGAGGGCTAGCGCTATACCCAAAAGCCCTCCAGCCATGCCAATTAACCAGAATCTTGTGACAATTTGCGGCTCCGACCACCCCATCAACTCGAAATGGTGGTGCAGAGGCGTCATTTTGAAGATCCGCCGGCCACCGCTGAGCCGGAAGTAGACGATCTGGATGAAGGTCGACAGGCCTTCCATGACGAAGACTATCCCCACGACCGGCAGCACCAGCCACCAGCCCGTCATCAGCGCCACCACCGCCAGCGTCGACCCGAGCGCCAGCGCGCCTGTGTCGCCCATGAAGACGCGCGCCGGATGGGCGTTGTACCAGACGAAGCCAAGCGTCGCGCCGACGACGGTCAGGCTGAACGTCGCCAGGAACGTCTGCCCCTGAAGGAAACCGATGACGCCGTAGACCGTGAAGGCCAGCGCCGTGGTGCCCCCCGCCAGCGCGTCCAGCCCGTCGGTCACGGCAACCGCGCTGGTCGTCCCGATGAAGACGGCCATCGCGACAGGGATATACAGCAGCCCGATCTCGTGCTTGCCGGCCCATGGCACGTTGATGCTCCGCGCTTCCAGCCCGAAGTAGAGGATCAGCGCCGCCGCAAGCCCCAGGC
This sequence comes from Dehalococcoidia bacterium, assembly GCA_049511815.1. Classification (GTDB taxonomy): domain Bacteria; phylum Chloroflexota; class Dehalococcoidia; order DSTF01; family JALHUB01; genus JALHUB01. Next base: position 4,069 of record JBEKXP010000040.1, on the reverse strand, counting down.
CGAGCAGCAGCCCCGACTTCAGCCGCTTGTTCAGCCCGTTGCGTCCCATTGCCCGGCCTTCAATCGTCAGGAAGTCGTCGATCAGTCCCAGGCTGCCCGTGGCGACGATTATGCCGAGAGGCAGGAAGATCGAACGCTTGTCGAACAGGTTCGTCGGCGCCGTGACCAGGAAGACGGTGCCGAAGATCAGAATGCCCCCCATCGTCGGCGTGCCCGCCTTCACCGCGTGCGACGGCGGCGCGTCCGCCGATATCTGCTTGCCGAGGCCGCGCGCCCGCAGATAGTTGACGACCCAGTGTCCGGAGATTATCGACACCAGGAACGCGGCCGTCCCGACGAACAGTGCGTAGACCATGTCAGCCTTTCAGCTCCGGCAGTATCGTTTCCAGCGCCATCGCCCGCGACGCCTTGAGCAGCACGACGTCGCCGACGCGCAGCTCCGACGCCAGCCGTCGCGCCGCCGCCTCCTTCGACGGCCACAGGCTCACTGCGGGATGACCTGCCGCCTTCGCCTCCTCGCCGATGAGATGTCCCAGATCGCCGACGGCGTAGATTATCTGAGCCACGCGCGCTGCTTCCCGCCCGACCAGCCGGTGCCCTTCCCGCTCCTCGGCGCCCAGCTCCCGCATGTCCCCCAGGACCGCTATCCGGCGGCCCGGGAGGTCGGCCAGGAGCTCCAGCGCCGCCATCATCGACGCCGGGCTGGCGTTGTAGGTGTCGTCCAGGATTGTCGAATCGTTGCGGCCGCGGTGAACGTGCAATCGCAGCGGCACGCGAGCGGCGGCGAGCGCCTGTGCTACCTCTCCCAAACTCATCCCGTCCAGCAGCGCTACTGCCGCCGCGCCCAGCGCGTTCGACAGCAGATGCCGGCCGGGAAACCTCGTCCGCACGCGCAGACGCTCGCCGCCAAACTCAAGCGTGAAGGAAATGCCCTCCAGCCCTTTGCTCTCCAGGTCGCTCCCTCGGACGTCGCAGCCGTCCGAAACGCCGAAATAGATGACCTGCGCCTTCGTCTTCTTCGCCATTGCGCGGACCCGCCGGTCGTCGCCGTTGAGCACCGCGAAGCCGTCCGGCGGCAGCGCTTCGACAAGCTCGGCCTTCGCCGCCGCTATCGCCTCGATGCTGCCCGTCCGCTCCAGGTGCACCGGCCCCACGTTCGTGACCATGCCGATCCCCGGCCGCGCCAGCTCGCAAAGAAGGCGAATCTCCCCGGGCGCGTACATCCCCATCTCCAGCACCGCCCGCTCATGCCGGGGCGTAAGCCGCAGCAGCGTCAGCGGCAGGCCGATCTCGTTGTTATAGTTCGTGTCGTTCTTCAGCAGCCGGTAGCGCCGGCCAAGGACGAACGCCGCGATCTCCTTCGTCGTCGTCTTGCCGACGCTTCCCGTGATGCCGATCACCTTCACCGGCAGCGCCGCCCGGTGCCCCGCCGCTATCCTCTGCAGCGCCTTCAGGCAGTCCTCGACGACGTAGGCGACCGTCCTCTCGGGGAGCCCGTCCGGCGCACGTCGCACCACGACGCCGGCCGCTCCGCGCTCCAGCGCATCGACGACGAAGTCGTGGCCGTCCTTATGCTCGCCCGGCAGCGCCACGAACAGATCGCCGCGCCTCACTTCGCGCGAGTCGACAACGGCGCGGCGGAAGCCGGCCGGTGGCTCTCCTACCGTGTCCAGTAGAAGAGAGCCAAGACTGCTGTTGATCGCGTTTGCTCGGATCATGGCAAATGCAACCGCTACTGGCCCTGCACCGACGCGTCTGCGTTGGGCGGAACGCCAAGATAGCTGAGGATTTTCGGGGCCAGTTCAGCGAAGACGGGGGCTGCCACAGTGCCCCCAAGTTGCGCTTCCTGCGGCTCATCAATCTTCACCAGAACGACCATTCGTGGATCGCTCACCGGGGCGAAGCCGATGAAGGAGGTGATCACTCTATCGGGCGCGTACCCGCCCGGCACCGAAATATAGGCGGTTCCGGTCTTCCCCGCTACGTGATAACCCTGAATCCTCGCCAGGTTCCCGGGCACACCCTCCACCACGTCGTTCATCATCGTCGTCAGCGTGCTGGCCGTCTGCTCGGAGATCGCCTGCCGCACCGGCTGCGGCTGCGTCGTCTGGGCGCCGTCGGGCCCGATCACCTGCTGCACAATGTACGGCTTCATCAGCATGCCGCCGTTGGCGATCGCCGCGACCGCCGTTATCATCTGCAGCGGTGTGACGTTTATGCCCTGGCCGAAAGAGTTCGTCGCCAGGTCGGACGGCGTCCAGTCCGGCGACTCGTTGTCGCGCACCTGCCCGGCTGCTTCGCCGCTCAGGCCGACGCCCGTCGGCTCGCCGAAACCGAACCGCTTGATGTACTGGTAGAAATTGTCCGGCCCAAGGAGCCCGCTAACCCAGACGGCGCCGGTGTTGAGGCTCTTCTGGAGCACCTGCGTCATCGTGGTTATGCCGTTGACGGAGTAGTCCCAGTTCTGGATTGTGTAGCCGCCGACGTAAGCCGTGCCGGTGTCGTCATAGGTCGTGTCCGGCGTCACCAGCCCCAGGTCCACCGCCGCGGACATCGTCACGAGCTTCATGACGGAGCCCGGCTCGTAGAGGTCGGTTACGGCACGGTCCCGGTAAAGGTCCGCCTGGCTATCGTTCGACAGGTCGAGCTCGCTTAGCTTGAAGCTGGGGCGGCTCGCCATCGCCAGGATTGCGCCTGTCTTTGGGTCCATGATGATAATCGTCCCGCCCGACGCGTCGTTGTTCTGGATCGCCTCGTCCAGCGATTGTTCCGCCACCTGCTGGATGTACCGGTCAATGGTCAGCCGAACGTCCGACGCCGGCTCCGGGTTCGTCACCTGAGTGGAGCCAAAGGGGATTGGATTGCCCATGCTGTCGCGCTCGTAGTAGACCGTTCCGGGCTGGCCGCCCAGCTCGTCCTGAAGGTCAGCCTCCAGGCCGCTCAGCCCCGTCTCGTCCTTTCCGACGAAGCCCAGCAGCGCCGACGCCAGATCGCCCTCCGGATGGAAGCGCTGGATCCTCGCCGTCGCCGTCACGCCGGGCACGCCCATGTCGATGATCTTCTTCCCAACGTCGTAACCCACGTCGGTGGCGATCAGCGCGTCGCCCGTGGTGTCCGACCCGAGCGCCGACTCAATGTCCTGCGGCGTCTTGCCAAGTACGGAAGCCAGCGCCTGTGCGCCGTTCGCGGCCACCTGTTGGTCCTGCCATACTTGACGACTTATGTAAATATCATACGTGTCCAGGGTGAGCGCAAGAGGGTAGCCGTTCCGGTCGAGGATGGCGCCGCGCGGAGGATATACTTTGTCGACGCCCGTGTGCTCGTCCTGTGCCTCCACCTCGTAGTGGCCGTGGTTCAGTATCTGTAGCTGAGCCAGGCGGCCGACGACAAAAATGCTGAGGACGCTGAACATGGCCCCCAACAGGAGGAGTCGCCAGGAGACCCGCGCCATTCGTTGTGGCATGGTCAGGCTCCAGCTATCGATTTGGCCATCTGACCCGCCGAGCCGAGGCAGAGGCCGTTCCGTCTAACCCGGGAGAGGCACGAGGCCGAGCAGCTTCTGCCACCAGGAACGCGACTCGACTTTCGCCGTAGTGCTCGTTGTGATGAACCGCATTGGCACCAGTTGTTGCGCCGGCGGCTGCTTGTGTACCTCCAGTGTGATCGTGTAGGTCGCCGGCACCATGCCAAGCCGTCCGCGCGCTTCCTGATCGATCCGGTCTATCGACGTCAGCAGCGACACCTCCGCCTCCAACTGGTGCACCTCTGCCTGCTTGTCGAAGCGCTCCTGCTGCAACTGCTGCAGCGTGTAATCGTTAGTCGTTGCGTTGCTCGTCTGAAAGACTTGCAGAAGGGCTACGCCGGCGACGATCAGGAAAGCAAGCAGCAGCGCCGTCCGCACGCCCGTTATTCGGGGGAGCGGCCTTGGCAGCGGTCGCGCAATCAGCCGGTCGAGTGCGGACATCCTTGCCAGACCTGTTTCCGCGGAGTATCCTTGCCTACAGCTTTTCCGCGACTCGCAGTCGGGCGCTGCGAGAGCGCGGGTTGATCAGCACCTCCAGGTCCGAAG
>JBEKXP010000039.1:0-14172 GCA_049511815.1 Dehalococcoidia bacterium | reverse complement strand
TGGTCGTCGCGACGGCCTGTCAGCAGGCGGTCCACTTCGTCGGCATGCCGGAGGGCTACCTGCCGATGGCCGAGTGCGCCATCTACCTGGCGACAGCGCCGAAGAGCAACTCGGCGCTCGCGGGCTACGGTCGCGCTGTCGCCGACGCCCGCGAGACGCGGAACGACCCCGTGCCGCTGCACCTGCGCAACGCCGTCACCGGCCTCATGCGCGAGCTCGGCTACGGGCGCGACTACAAGTACGCGCACTCGTTTCAGGGACATCGCGTAGAGCAGGAGCACCTGCCGGAGCGGCTTCGGGGGCGGCGCTACTATCAGCCGGGCGAACTGGGCTGGGAGCGACGCATCTGGGAGCAGTACCAGCGCTTGCGGAAGGCGGCGACGGACGACGGCGATGTCTCGGAGTGAAGCTAATCAGCGGCTTTCACCAGGTCCAGAAGCTGGTTTAGCATCCGCGCCGTCGCGCCCCAGATGACGTGCCGCCCGAAGCGGTAGAAGATGATCTCCACGTCCTGCCCGTCGAGGTTCCGCACCTCGTGGCCGCTGTTCGCCGGATCGAGCAGGTGCGAAAGCGGCACCTCCAGGATCTCGTCCACCTCGTGGTCGGCGTGCTTGTAGTGATAGGGCTCGGCCGCTTTCAGAAAGCCGACGAACGGCGAGACGACGAAGTTGCTGCCGCGCGAAACGATATCGTCGAGCTGACCTACCCGCTCGACGTCTTCCGGCAGAATGCCTACCTCCTCGAACGTCTCCCTCAACGCCGTATGGTACAGGTCGGGGTCGCTGGCTTCGCGGGAGCCACCCGGGAAAGAGATCTCGCCCTTGTGGTGTTCGACGAGCTCCGTCCGCTTGGTGAAGAGCAGATGCGTTTCGCCCACGGCGTCGTACATCAGCATCAGAACGCCCGCCGACGGCCGGCCCGCCGGCTCGATGCGCAGCGGCTGATAGGAGGCGACGGCGCGTCGCACCAGATCGAGGTAAGAAGCAGGCGAAGTCATGGCTTGTGGAAGGGCCTCTGGTGGGCCCGGCAGGGATCGAACCTGCGACCAACCGGTTATGAGCCGGCCGCTCTGCCGCTGAGCTACGGGCCCCTTCCAGCGGCAATTATACAACATCGAACGACGGCGTCGTTCCTTACGAAGATGCGTTGGCGCTTTCCTGACATTCGATCTCGAACTTGGTAGTCGGCAAGCTGAATGAGGGGCAGAATTCGGTTTCGCCTGACCAGAATTCGGTGAAGCCGGGCACATCGGACTGGGTTAGGACGTAGCGCCCAGCGATGAGGCTTCGTGGCCGGGGGAACAGCGCATATAGCAGGACGAGGGCGGCACCGAGCAGGACCGGCGGAATCACGCGAGAGATTGCCGCTTTCATCCCAGATCACCTCTGCCGGGGAGCGACGACTCTATAGCATCGGGGCGGAGGTATCGCAAGCGAACAGGGCGAGCGCCCAAAAATGCGCGAGGCCGACCATAATGGTCGGCCTCTTTGCAATGCCTGGATTGGCGGCTAGGCAGATTCTTCTTCGGGTGGCTCTATCGCCTCGATTGTCTGGCCAGAGGCGGTGATCATCACAGGCCGCTTGTGGCCGCTGATCGTCTCGCCGCCGACGACGCATTTCTTCACGTCGCCGCGCGAGGGGATCTCGTACATCACGTCGAGCAGCGTGTCTTCGAGGACGGTGCGCAGGCCGCGGGCGCCGGTGCGGTGGCGAATGGCCTGCTCGGCGCAGGCGGCAAGCGCTTCGTCGGTGAAGACGAGCTCGACGCCGTCGAAGGCGAAGAAGCGCTGGAACTGCTTGACCAGGGCGTTCTTCGGCTCGGTAAGGATGCGCACGAGCTCCGGCTGGCCGAGTGAGGTGAGGCTGACGACCATCGGCAGGCGGCCGACGAACTCGGGGATGAGGCCGTAGTGCAGGAGGTCGTCGTGCGTAGTGTGCTTGAGCAGCTCGTCGGTAAGCTCCTGGCCGGTCTTCGTCTGACGGAAGTCGGTGGTGAAGCCCATCGACTTGCGCGTCTTGCCGATGCGCTTGTCGACGACGCGCTCCAGCCCCTCGAAGGCGCCGCCGCAGATGAACAGGATGTTCGTGGTATTGATCTGGATGAAGTCCTGGTGCGGGTGCTTGCGTCCGCCCTGCGGCGGCACGTTGGCAACCGTGCCCTCGATAATCTTGAGGAGGGCCTGCTGCACGCCTTCGCCGGAGACGTCGCGGGTGATCGACGGGTTGTCGCTCTTGCGGGCGATCTTGTCGATCTCGTCGATGTAGACGATGCCGCGTTCGGCCCGCTGGATGTCGTAGTCCGACGACTGGATGAGGTGCAGGAGGATGTTCTCGACGTCCTCACCGACGTAGCCGGCCTCGGTCAGCGCCGTGGCGTCAGCGATGGTGAAGGGGACGTCGAGGATGCGCGCCAGCGTCCGGGCAAGAAGCGTCTTGCCGGTGCCGGTGGGCCCGACGAGCAGGATGTTCGTCTTCTCCAGCTCGACGCCGTCTACCGCCGTCTGGCGGGCGGCGCCGATGCGCTTGTAGTGGTTGTAGACGGCAACGCTCAGGACTTTCTTGGCCTGCTCCTGCCCTATCACCCACTCGCCTAGCTGATCGTAGATGAATTTGGGCGGCGGTACGCGTTGCGCCTTTGTTTTCGCCTTTACGGGACCGGCGACCTCTTCGTCGATGATCTCGCGGCAGAGTTCGACGCATTCGTCACAGATGTAGACAGCGCCGGGCCCGGCGATGAGGCGTTTTACTTGATCCTGGTTTTTTCCACAGAAGGAGCAGTGGTATTGTACTCTGCTGCTCCGGCTAGTCGGCATTTTCGACCTCGTATTCGCGACCTATGGGGCCGCGTCCAATCACTCAAACCTAAAGCGGGGGCTTCTCCAGAATCTCGTCAACGATGCCGTATTCTTTCGCCTGCTGCGCGTCCATGAAGAAGTCGCGGTCGGAGTCGCGAGCGATTCGCTCGGTGGACTGGCCGGTGTGCTTCGACAGGATGTCGCGGATGATCTGCTGCTCGCGCAGGATCTCCTTGGCGTGAATCTCGATGTCTGCGGCCTGACCGCGTACGCCGCCGGCCGCCTGGTGCATGTGAATCGTGGAATTCGGCAGGGCGTAGCGCTTGCCGACGGTTCCCGCCGCCAGGAGTATGGTGGCAAAGCTGGCGGACATGCCCACGCAGATGGTCGATATGTCCGGTCGAACGAGCTGGATGGTGTCGTAAATCGCCAGCCCGGCGGGCACGACGCCTCCCGGCGAATGGATGTACATGCTGATGTCGCGGTCCGGGTCTTCGCGCTCCAAATAGAGGAGCTGGGCGATCATCAGGTTGGCAATCTGGTCGTCGATGGGCGTGCCGAGGAAGATGATCCGCTCTTTAAGGAGGAGGGAATAGATATCGAAGGCACGTTCGCCGCGAGCGCCGCTCTCGATCACCATGGGTATCAGACTGTCGATTCTCATGCTCTTGCTCCTAGGGACCCTTGGTGCGAGGCGGCATTCGTAACTTCAAACGCTGGGAATGCGGCCGTCATTACAGGGCTCATTCGCTATCCGATTCTTCGGCCTGGGCAGTTTCCGCCGCTGTTTCCGGCGATTTCTCGCTGGAGACGAGCTCGACGACTCTGTCCCAGGTCTTGCGCGTGAGAAGGGACCGTCGAATTGCAGCGCGGCCGTCAGGCGTCCCGAACATTCGCCGGAACTGGTCGGCCTGCGTACCCGCAGCAGAGATCACTCGCTCTGCCTCCTCGGTGACTTCTTTTTCATCGACGTCTATATTTTCGACTTCGGCCACCTTAGACAACAGTAGTGAATGTCTAACCCTGCGCTCGGCAGTCTCACGCAACTGCCCGCGCAGTTCTTCTTCCGTTTTGCCGATGCGCTGGAGGTATTGCTCCATGCCACTCTCGCCGCGGGGGCCAAGCTCGTCGCGCAGGAGGTGGTCTATCTCCTTCTCGACGAGGATTGGTGGGTATTCGATCTCGGCCGTCTGGTCGAGATTGATGAGTATCTGCTCCTGATAGCGGTCCAGCTCCGCGTCTTCTTCTGCCTTGCGCAGGTCTTCGGCCAGACGCCGGCGCAGGGCGTCGACGCTGTCGAAGCCCTCGCCGACCTGGCGGGCGAAGGCGGCGTCGAGCTCTGGAAGCTGCTCCTCCTTCACTTCATGGACGGCGACACGGCAGTTGCACGCCTTGCCGACAAGCTCGTTTTCCGGGAAATCGCCCGGAAGCGGCAGCTCGACTTCCTTCTCGGCGCCCTTGGCCAGCCCGACGATCTGCTCCGCCAGCCCCGGCAGGAAGACCGGCCGGTCCTCGCGAAGCTGGAACTCGATGTCGGAGCGGTCGAACAGGACACGGCCATCGACGTTACCCCTCACGTCAGCGGTAACGACGTCGCCCCAAGCGATCGGTCGGGTGACGGGCTGGAGGTTGGCGTAGCGATGGCGAAGCTGCTCCAGCGCCTCGTCGACGCGCTCTTCGGGCACGACGACGGGATCGCGCGGCAGCCACATGCGCCGGTAGTCGCCGAGCTCGACCGTAGGACGAATGGGGACGGTGGCTTTCATCACGAGCGGGTCCGTGCTCACCATTTCGACCTGCGGGAGCTCGATGGCGTCGATGTCCTCCTGCTCGATGGCTTCGCGGTAGACCTCCGGGATCAGGCGGTCGAGCGCTTCCTGGAGGAGCGTGTCGTGGCCGACTTGCCGTTCGAGCATAACGCGCGGGGCTTTGCCGCGGCGGAAGCCCGGCACGGTGGTGCGCTGGACCATGCGCCGGTAGGCCGCATCCAGCGATCTTTCCAGTCGCTCCGGCTCTACTTCGATCTCCAGCACAACTTGGCTCTGGGGAATGCGTTCCGTGGAAACCTTCACTTAGACCTCGGAATCCAATTATAGCATGCGGCGAAGGGGTAGGGAAGCTTCCACGCGGCAGTCGCCGCTCCGGCTCAGTCGAGCTGTGGTCGAATCAATGGGGCCGACGAGCAGATCCTTTGGCTACTGATCGGCGCGGAAGAAGATTTCGATGCCTGAGGGGTCGCTGCGGAAGCGCAGCCACTCGACTGCCTGGTTCGCCGGCAGCTCGAAGCCGAGGGTGCCCTTTGCCGCTGCGCCGACGCTGATGCTCTTGAGAAAGCTCCCGTCGCTGGCGCCGATCTGGTCGAGGTTCTTCGGCGAGTATTCCTTGCCGTCCCAGGTGTGAAGGCGAACGTTCAGCGCCTTGAGGTCGACGTGGCCGGTGTTCTCCGCGGCAACGCCGATGGCGACGAAGCGCTTGCCCGCGGAAGCGGCGGCATCGCCCGGCCGGGGCAGCGCCGGATCTTCGATTGTGTTGATGGTCACCTGGGTGCCGACGGAATCGGTGTTCTGCTGGCCGGACGAGGAACCGGCGGCGTATTGCGGCTCGCTTGAGCCCATCGTCCACGACGTCGTGGCGCTGACGCTGAAAAGCACAGCGCAGGAGGCGATGAAGGCGACGTAGACGAAGGCCAGGATCAAGCCGGCTAGCAGGATGGCGCGGACCATGGCGCTGACCCGGCCGGCGTTGGGGTCGATCTGCGTCAGGCGGTCGAGAATCGTCTCACGTTTGCCGCGGTACTCGTCCTCCGTGATCGCCCCGCTCGTCCGCAGCTCTTCCAGTGGGCGCAGTCGTTTTGTGATGTCTGACATACGGAGAGAGCAAGGTTAAGCTGTTTCATGCTTGGTGAGAAGATATTAAATAGATCAAGCAGGTTAGCTATGATCTGGTTCGGATCTGGTATACTTATGGTCCCTCTTCGTTTCTCATTTGAAAGCCCCGGCCAGCTATGACTTGCTCCGTTGACTTATTGGCGAAAGGGCCAATATACCTTAGCAGATAACACATCAGCCTGTCGAGCGCGTACTGCTCGCGGTCATCACTTTGCCGTCTTTTTCGCCCCTGCCTTTGTCTTCGCCAGATTGTAGTCCACAGCGGAACGCACCAGATTCCCCAGTTCGATTTCCTTAATCTTTTCGTCTTTGACATAATCAATGGTCCGCCATTTTTTGCCCCCAAGCCCGTTGTTGTAGAGCTTGTCCGGGTCGGCGACACTCGCGCCTTCATAGAACGTCAATTTCACTTTGTCTTTGAAAGCATTGACGATACAGACTATTCCGCCGTGAGACCATACCGGCGTGCCCATCCATTTCCATTCCTCAACTATCTCGGGGTCAGCCTCACGGATAATCCGTCGAATGTCAGCGAACGTCTTGCCGCGCCAGTCGGTAAGTTCCGCCACCAGGTTGTCTATCAGTTCACTTGCACCCATGTTTTTCTGTCACCTCCCTGTGCCGTCGTCAGACGGGGCCCTGCCTGAAGGCGGGGCTGTTTTTCTACGACTCTGTCATGCCGAGCCAGGTCATGCTAGGAGCAGACGGGCGCTTTGTCAAGCTACCTAACGGGCGTGAGGCGTCAGAATGTCGGTGAGGGCGTCGCCGAGGAGGTTGAAGGCGAAAATGACGCCGGCGACGACGGCACCGGGTATGAGCAGGAGGCTCGCGTGGTTCGTAAGGCTTCGAATGAAGCCGCCCTCGAAGAGCATGGCGCCGAAGCTGGGCGTCGGCGCGTGGATGCCGACGCCGAACCAGGTCAGGGCGATCTCCGTGCCGGCGATGGCGCCAAGCGAGGCGGAGAAGCTGACGATCACGATGTTCGCGACGTTAGGTAGCAGATGGCGGAAGATGATCCGCCAGGTCGAAGCGCCCATGGCGCGAGCAGCGGTCACGTACTCGCTCTCGCGCAACGCGAGCACTTGCGAGCGGATAAGGCGCGCGGGACCGACCCAGGCGAATAGCGACAAAGCAGCGAATACGACGAAGTAGTCGGGGAAGCCGTCTATCTTCAGACCCTTTTCGATCGCGCCGAGCCAGCCCCAGCCGCGAACGCGCTCCCCCAGAGTGGCGTTGATCATGATTAGCATCGGCAGGCCGGGCAGGGCGAAGAAGACGTCGCCCAGGCGCATGATCGCGGTGTCGACGCGCCCGCCGGCGTAGCCCGCCAGCAACCCCAGTCCAACGGCCAGCACGAGGCCGCCGGTGACGAGAGTGCACACGGTGATGACAACGGTGGTGCGGGAAGCCCAGATGATGCGGCTGAGCACGTCGCGGCCCAACTCGTCGGTGCCGAGGGGGTGGGAAAGCGACGGACCCTTCAAGACATTGTTCAGGTCCGTGTCACGGTAGCTATGCGGCGCGACGACCGGTGCGAAGACGCCACAGAAGTAGAAGACGGCGATGAAGAGCAGGCTAGCGACGGCGACCTTTTTGCGCAGGAGGCGTCGCAGGGCGACCGCCAGCGGGCCGCGCGCCGGCTTCGCGACGTCGAGGTCTTCTTCGAGGTAGAGGCTAGCCGGACTGTCGCTCATAGCGCACCCGCGGGTCGATTAATGTGTAGGCGATGTCGATCGCGACGCTGGCGATGATGAATGTGACCGCCAGGATGAGCGTAAGCGCCAGGATCACGTTGTAGTCGCGGCTCTGGACCGCGTTGAAGGCGAACTGGCCGATGCCCGGCACGCCGAAGAGGTATTCGGCGAAGAAAGCGCCTTCCACGAGCGTGGCCAGGGAGATGCCGATGACGGTGACGAGCGGCAAGAGCGAGTTGCGCATGACGTGACGGGTTACGACTCGAAACTCGCTTAGCCCCTTGGCGCGGGCGGTGCGAACGTAATCGTCTCTGAGGACGGAGAGCGTCGTCGCGCGGGTCAGGCGGGCGACGCCGGCGATTCCCGGCAGGGAGAGCGCCAGCGCCGGCATCACTATGCGCCTGTCGAAGATGCCGCCCCAGCCAGCGGCGGGCAGCCAGTGCAGCTTGACGGTGAAAACGAGGAGCAAGACGGGCGCGGCCACGACGATGGGAATCGACTGGAAGAACAGGAAGACGCTAATCGAAAACGGGTCCATCCACTTGCCCTGGCGGAGGGCGGCGAACACCCCGACCGGCACGCCCACGAGGAAAATGACGAGCAGCGCGACGAGGCCCAACTGCGCTGAGCGCCAGACTTTGGGGAAGATGACGTCCGCGACGTCGCGGTTGCGGTAGATGCTGCTTTCGCCCAGTCTGCCGTGCGCCAGGTTCTTCAGGTAGATTGCGTATTGCTCGAAGAAGGGCTTATCGAGGCCCTCCGCATGGCGGACGCGCGCCCAGGCGGCAGGATCGCTGAACTGGCCCTGCCAGACACGCACCGGGTCGCCCGGGCCGAGGCGCACGATGGCGAAGGCGATGAACGTGACGGCAAGCAGGATGACAGGCGTCCAGAGAAGCCGCCGGAGTATGTAGGGAAGAAGCCCTTGCATCGCCTGTTGCCCCCCGCCGCCGTCGCGCCTTAGGTTTCGATCGTCACGTATCGCAGGTACGGCATGACGATCGGCGGCAGGGAGAAGTTCTTCACGTAGGGCTTCACGACGACGTTGTCCTGGGGGTTGTAGAGCGGGATCCAGGGCATGTCGCCTACGATTATTTGCTCGGCCTGCTGGTAGAGGGCCATGCGCTTGGTTGTGTCGGGCTCCGTGCGCGCCTGCAGGAGCAGCTTATCGACGTCCGGGTTGCTGTAGTGGGAGCTGTTCTGATGGCTCTGGCTGTAGAACAGGAGGTCGAGGACGTCCTCGGGGTCAGGGTAGTCCATTACCCAGCCGACGGTGAACATCTGGTACTGGCCCTTGTCGAGGTCCTGCCAGAAGGTCGCCTGCTCGGTCTGCTGGATCTGGACGTCGACGCCGAGGTTCTGCCGCCACATTTCGACAATCGCCTGAACGTCGTTGCCCGCGCTGGCGCCGGCGCCGACCTCGGTGATGGTTATCTGAGGCAGGCCGGAAGCGCCACCGTACTTGGATTCGGAGAGCAACTGCTTCGCCTGGGCGGGATCATACTGCTGAGGGGTGACCGTCGAGGTGTAGCCGGGCACGCCGGGCGGCATGACGCCGGTGGCAACCGCCACCATGTCCTTGAGGACGACGTCGACGATCTTCTGGCGGTCGATGGCAAGGGCGAAGGCCTGTCGAACCTTGATGTCGTCGAAGGGCGCCTTCTGGACGTTGAAGCCGATGTACCCGATGGACATCTCATTTGCCTGCTGGTACTCGCTGTGGAGAGGATCGCTCGGGTCGCGGACGCGGTCGATGTCGGTGGCACTGATGCCGGCGACATCGACTTCGTCGTCCTGGTACATCGTGAGCTCGGAGCCGCCGGAGAGGAGGAACTGGACCGTCTTAACGGCCGGCACGCCCAGGTGGTAGTTAGGGTTTGCTTCCAGCGTCAGACTTTCGCCGAGCTTCCAGTCCTTCACCTGGAAGGGACCGGTGCCGTTCGGTTTCTCCGACCAATTCTTGGGGTCGGCTTCGATCTGCGTGCGGTCGACGACGAAGGCGGTGGGGCAGGCCATTTTATCGATGAAATAGGGCTTGGCGGCATCGATGGTTATGCGCAGGGTGAAGTCGTCGACGACCTCAATGCCGCTGATGGACTTAGCGCCGTTGTTAAGCATGTCTTTAACGCCGACGATGTCGCCGAGGTAGGCGTCGGCGACGGTCGAGGCGGTCGCCGGGTCGGCAGCGCGCTCCATCGAATACTTGAAGTCGGCGGCGGTCACCTGCCGGCCGGTCTGCTGGAAGACGACGTCGTTGCGGAGGTGGAAGGTGTAGACTGTGCCATCGGAGCTGATGTCCCAGCTCTTGGCGATGTCAGGCTGGACCTTCAGGTCTTTGTCCAGCGTCACGAGGCCGCCAAAGATCTCGACGATGTAGCCGGCGGAAACGGCGTCGGTGGCGATGGCGGGGTCGAGGGTGAGCGGGTCGGTGCCGGTGAGGCGGAGCGTCGATCCGGAAGGTCCTGAGGCGCTGCTCGGGCTGCTGGTGCCGTTGTCAGTGCTCTGGCTGCTATTTCCGCCGCCTCCGCCGCAGCCAGTGGTGGCAACGAGGGCAATTCCTGACAGTAACGCCGCAACCGCGAGCAGCTTCTTCATCGCCTGGTTCCTTACTACCGATCTCCGGTCATCGGACTCATCTCCGCCGAGACTGGAAAGTCTCGGCTACGGTGTTTGTAGGCCTGTCCTATCTTTCCTGAAGATCGGCCTGCGGCGCTCCCTCCACAGGGGCGATCACCTCCGTTTGCTTCGTAACGGCTATGCCGAGCTCTTCCAGTTGCTTGGGTGAAACCGGTGACGGCGCCCCCATCATCGGGTCGTAGGCGCTCTGGGTCTTGGGGAAGGCGATGACTTCGCGAATGTTGGGCGCGCCGGTCAGGAAGGCGACGATGCGGTCGAGACCGGCGGCGATCCCGCCGTGGGGCGGCGCGCCGTACTCGAAGGCTTCGAGCATGTGGCCGAAGCGGTAGACCGCCTCTTCGCGGGCGATGCCCAGCAGGTCGAACACCTTCTCCTGCACTTCGCGGCGATGGATCCTGATGCTGCCGCCGGCGCCTTCCATGCCGTTGATGACGAAGTCGTATGCTTTGCTGCGCGCCTTGCCGGGGTCTGTCTCGAGGAGCGCGACATCTTCGTCCTTAGGCGCGGTGAACGGATGGTGGACGCTGTCCCATCGCTGCTCGCTTTGGCTCCAATCGAACAGCGGGAAGTCGACGACGAAGCAGCAGGCGGCTGTCTGCGGGTCGGCAAGCTCGAGGCGGGCGGCCATTTCGCGTCGCAGGGCGTCGAGGGCAGCGCTGGCGACGGCGGGCTGGTCGGCGACGATGATGAGGAGGTCGCCACGACTGGCGCCGGTGCGCTGGGCAAGTCCCTTTATCAGCTCCAGGCTGAGGTGACTGTGCATCGGCGAGCGGACGTCGTCCATCGTCAGGCTGTCGATTGGCCCTTGGCCGAGAAGGGCGACGGAGATGAGGCCTTTGCCGCCCTGGTCTTCGACGAACTTGGTGAGGCTGTCGACGTCGCGACGCGTGAAAGCAGCGGCGCCGGGTGCGGCAAAGCCACGGATCTGGCCGCCGGCGGCAATTACGTCGCGGAAGACGGCGAAGTCGCAGGTGGGGCCAAGGTCGGTCACGTCGGCGAGCTCCATGCCGTAGCGGATGTCGGGCTTGTCGGTGCCGAAGCGGCGCATCACGTCGTCGTAGGTGAAGCGCGGGAACGGCGCAGGGTCCAGCTTGATGTCGGGTCGCAGCGTTGGGATCAGGCCGGCAAACAGCTCCTCGATGAGGTCGAGGATGTCTTTCTGGTCGATGAAGCTCATCTCCATGTCGAGCTGGGTGAACTCGGCCTGACGGTCGGCGCGGAAGTCTTCGTCACGGAAGCAGCGGGCTATCTGGTAGTACTTCTCGAAGCCGGCGACCATCAGCAGTTGCTTGAGCTGCTGCGGCGACTGCGGCAGGGCGTAGAAGTTGCCCGGGTAGACGCGGCTCGGCACGAGGTAGTCGCGAGCGCCCTCCGGTGTGCTCTTGGTCAGGACGGGGGTCTCGATGTCGTAGAAGCCGCGAGCGTCGAGGAAGTCGCGGATGTACTTGGTGACGCGGTGTCGCACACCAAAGCGGTCGTGAACGGTGATGCGTCGCAGGTCGAGGTAGCGATAGCGAAGTCGCAACAGGTCGTCGACGTCGACTTCTTCGTTTATGTAGAACGGCGGCGTCTTGGCGGCGTTGAGGACGTGCGCTTCGCCGGCGACGACTTCGACTTCGCCGGTCGGCAGGGCGGCGTTCTCGGTGCCGGCAGGCCTGGGCGAGACGACGCCGCGAACTTGGAGGACGTATTCGTTTCGCACTCCACCCGCGGCCTCGTGGGCTTCGGGCGCGGTCTTGGGGTTGAAGACGACCTGGACGAGGCCACGGGTGTCGCGCAGGTCGATGAAGATAAGACGGCCGTGGTCTCTCCGGCGATGCACCCAGCCGGCGAGCAGCACTTCCTGGCCGCTGTCCTCTTTGCGGAGGTCGCCGCAGTAGTGTGTCTTGAAGTGCACTTTTTCTCCTTGGAGGCGATTTGTTTTGCGCTTGCGTTAGAGTTTCGCATGGGGCGAGCAGCCAAGTCAATCTGGGGGAGGGGAGGACAGCGCCATGCGGGCGGGCGGGTGGGAAGATCGTCGCAAATGTTACGAGAAGCGCCAGCGGGTGGTGCGGGCAGCGTCAGCCCACATCCTAAATCAGCGACCATGGAGCGCGGTGGCAGCGGGTGCTACGATCGAACGGCAATGAGCGAGTGTCGAAGCGTCTACGTCCACATTCCCTTTTGTCGCGCCAAGTGCGCCTACTGCGACTTCAACTCGTATGCGCGACAGGAACGCCTCATCCCCGAATACGTCGAAGCGTTGCTGCGCGAGGCCACGTTCTGGGCGGAGAAGGGCGCCGTCGGCCGCGTCGACACGCTGTACTTCGGCGGCGGAACGCCCAGCCTGCTGCCGGCGGCTGAGGCGGAGCGACTCCTCGCCGGCCTGCGACGTCTATTCGCCATCGCCGACGATGCGGAGATAACGTTCGAGGCGAACCCGGAGAGTGCGTCGCCGGACCAGCTGCGAGCGCTTCGTCGTATCGGCGTGAACCGGCTCAGCCTCGGCATCCAGAGCTTCGACGACGGCGAGCTGCGACTGCTGGGTCGCATCCACGATGCCGCGACGGCCGAGGCAGCGTTTCGCGCGGCGCGCAAAGCCGGCTTCGACGCCGTCAGCCTGGACCTGATCTTCGGCCTGCCCGGCCAGTCGCTTGCGGCCTGGCGTCGGTCGCTGGAGAGGGCGGTCGAGCTGGCGCCGGAGCATCTGTCTCTATACGCGCTGACGCTGGAGGATGGGACGCCGCTGGCCCGTCGCGTCGCGAGAGGCGAATGCGCGGAGCCGGACGCCGACACGCAGGCCGATATGTACGACTGGAGCAGCGAACGGCTGGCGTCCGCCGGTTATGAGCAGTACGAGATATCGAACTGGGCCAGGTCGGGCCGCCGCTGCCGCCACAACCTCACCTACTGGCGCTGCGAGCCGTATTTGGGCCTCGGCGCGGGCGCCCACTCCTATCTTGGCGATTGGCGGTTCGCGAACGCGAAGTCGCCGAGGCGCTACATCTCGGCCATCGAGAGGCTCGGCGCCATGCGCACTATCGGTTCGACGGGGGCGCCGGCGAAGCTGCCGCAGGTAAGATCGGCGGAGCGGCTGGACGCGGCGACGGCGCTGGCGGACGCGTTGATCCTCGGTCTGCGACTGAACGACGGTGTCTCACGCGAGTCGCTAGGGCGTCGCTTCGGCGTGGACGTCGGCGAGAGATATCGCGACGAGATCGCGTACCTGACGGAGGTGGGCCTCCTCGAGTCGGTCGACGGTTGCATGCGGTTGACGGCGCGCGGCCGCCTTCTCGGCAACGAGGTCTTCCAGCGCTTCCTGCCCTAGGCGAAGGCCTGCGGCGACACCGTTAGCCCGTGCAGCGACTTCACGGCAGAGAGCACTCTATCGATCTGACAGGCCTCAGACGCGAGCGCTTTGCCGAAGGGATCGGGCGTGGGCGCATCGCCGAGGAGCACTTCGAGGCAGGTCCGCACCGACCACGCTTCGGCCAGCAGGTGGTAGCCGCCCTCCAGCATGCAGACGAGCCTCCCTTCGCAATGCTCAGCAGCCTTTCGCCGCAGGAACGACATCATCTCGCCGTAGCCGGCGACGCTCAGCGTCATGCTGGCCAGCGGGTCGTCGAAGTGGCCATCGTAGCCGGCGGAGACGAGGACTAATTGCGGCACGAAGCGGTCGAGCAGGGGCTCCAGCGCCTCGCTGAAGACACGGCGGTACTCGTCGTCGCCACAGCCGGCGGGAAGCGGCACGTTGACGTTCAGGCCGCGGCCCGCGCCGGCGCCGGTCTCCTCCAGGTGGCCAGTGCCCGGGTAGTACGGGTACTGGTGCGTGGAGAAGTAGAGGACCGCGCCGTCCTCGTAGAAGGCGGCCTGGGTGCCGTTGCCGTGGTGGATGTCGAAGTCGACGATGGCGATGCGCTCGAGGCCGCGGCGTCGAACGGCGTGCCGGGCGGCGATGGCGATGTTGTTGAACAGGCAGAAGCCCATCGCGGCGTCGGGCATGGCGTGGTGCCCGGGCGGTCGGACGAGGCAGAAAGCGCTGTCGACGGCGCGGTCGAGGACGCGGTCGGTCGCTTCGATGCAACCGCCGCCGGCGCGCAGAGCGACGTCGTAGGAGCGCGGCGAGATGTAGGTGTCGGGGTCGGCCCAGGCGCCGCCGTGCTCCGCCATGTCGCGAAT
>JBEKXP010000038.1:0-14259 GCA_049511815.1 Dehalococcoidia bacterium | reverse complement strand
CTCGACGGACGCCGGCGGGCGCGGGAACGGGCGCCGCGGCCGGTCGGGCGACGGGCTCGGCGGCAAGGGGCAGGGTGAAGGTGAAGGTGGAGCCCGCGCCTTCGCCTTCGCTCTCGGCCCAGATGCGGCCGCCGTGCGCTTCGACGATGCCCTTGCTTATCGCGAGGCCGAGGCCGGTGCCGACGCGAACGCCGGGGCCATCCTGGACCTGAAAGAACTTCCGGAAGAGAAGCGGCAGCTTCGCCGGGTTGATGCCCTGGCCGCGGTCACGGACGTGAACTGTGGCGTGGACGGCATCATGCTCGACGCTGATGGTTATTGGCGAGGCTGGCGAGGAGAACTTGGTGGCGTTGCCGAGGAGGTTCGTCAGAACCTGCACGAGCCGGCGCTTATCGGCGTTGACAGCCGGCATCTCGTCCGGCATCTCGACGTCGATGCGGTGGCTGCGGCCGGCGCGGGCGAGCGTGGCCTTCGCCTCTTCGATGACGGCGGCCAGGTCCGTGGGCTCCGGCTTGACGGAGAGGGAGCCGGCTTCGATGCGGCTCATGTCGAGCAGGTTGTCAGCGAGGTCGCGGAGACGGTCGGATTGCTCGTCGATGATCTGGAAGAGCTCCCGGCCCTCTTCGGGGTCGAGCGGGCGCGGGCTGTGGAGGGCGGTGGCGGCGGAGCCTTTGATGGCAGCAAGCGGCGTCTTGAGCTCGTGCGTGACCATGGCCAGGAACTCGTTGCGAAGGCGCTCCAGCTCTTCCATCGATTGCAAGCGCTCACTCACGTCGCGGACGATGCCCTGGATGGCGATGACTTTGCCGTCGTCGAAGATGGGTGCGTTGTGGTGCTCGATCCAGATGGGATGGCCGTCCTTGTGCTGGCAGCGAAGGATGACGGGCCCGACGAACTGCGTCGGCTCCGAGTGCATTCTGTCGATGAGCGACTGGTCGTCGGCATGGACGATCTTGTGGTCTAGCTCCGGGTCGGCCAGCCACTCTTCGCGCTCGTAGCCGAATAGGGCGGTCATGGCCGGGCTGACGTACTCGTAACCGGGCGGTTGGAGGCGGAAGCGGTAGATGCCGTCGGTGGCGTTCTCGGCCAGGAGGCGGTACTGCTCCTCGCTGTCACGCAGGGCGCGTTCAGTGGCCTGCGCGGCGCGGTGGCGCTGGCTGGTCTCCTCGATCTGAACGACGTAGCCTTTCACGCCGCCGTCGTTCTTTGTGCCGACAGGCGTCAAGATGGCTTTCAGATAGATGGCGCCGGAGCGTGAGGCGGGATAAAGGTTGGCGGCCTTCACTTTGTCGAAGTCGAACTCCACTTCGCAGCGGACGGTCTCGCCGCGGCGAAGTGCGGCCTTCGTCTCGTCCGTGAGACTGGGGTTTTCGAAGAGGTTCATGTGGCGAAGGCCGTCGACGCTTTTGACGCCGGCGATCTCAAGGCAGGCGGGGTTGGCATCGAGAAGCTGACCACGGGCGTCGAAGATTTCGACGCCGATGGGGGATTCGGTGAAGAGCGATTGGAAGAGCTGTTGGGTCATTTCGGCGTCGTAAGCCGGCGCGACGGAAGGGCGAGGCGTCCTCGTCGTGGTCGTTTGTTTTTCGCGTGTCTTTTGTGTTCTTTCGGTCATCAGTTTCCCGGGTCAGTCCGGGCGGCAGAGCCCTGACGATCTAAGTTAGCACTCCTGTCAGCTCTGTCAAGCCTGAGCGGCAGCGGCCGCAACGAGGGGCCGATCAGGGAGGCCGGTCGTTATGTCGATACTCGCAGTTTCGATTGTCGACCATGTATTTCGGCGAATTGCCACCATCTCCGGTCCGAATGGACCCTTATGAGCGAGCGAGAGGATCAGGCGACGCCACAGCGCGATGCCGTCACCATACTAGCACGTATGTCAATCACGCCAGGGACGGTTCCCCGAAAGAGGCGCCGTCGCGGCTCGCGAGCAGCCTCTGAAGCGTACGGATGACCTCCCAGGGATCGAAGGGCTTAGGGATGTAGACGCCCCGGATCGGGCCGTAGCGTCTGGCGGCTTCATCCTCGTCAAGCGCCGATATTACCACCCACACGGGGCTACGGGGCCAGGGAGCGTCCTGGAGCCTCTTGAGAACGTCGCCGCCGCGGCCGTCGGGCAAGCCGAGGTCGAGGAGCACGGCGTCAAATAACATGGCCTCCAATTGCCGGAGTGCGTCTCCTCCCGTTTCCGCCTGGGTGGCATCGAAGCCAGCGCTTCGCAGGCACACCCTGAGGATCCTATTTACAGCGGGGTCGTCCTCGACGACGAGTACCTTGCCTCCCTGCGCGCCATTTTCGTTGGTGTCTTTTCTATCCAATCCCATCCGATGCCCAACACTCCACAGATTCAGCCAACATTGTATGCGTATTGCGTGGCCCAATTGTGAAGGCTGGTCAAGGTTTCGTGAAGGTTTCGTGGAGAACCAGGCGCAGTCGACATAAGTGGGCGACTCTTCACGATTCTGTCACGGCGGCCGTTTGCATCTTCATGCCGTCTGCACCGGCTTCCCTTATCGTTTGTTTTAGCTTTAGTCCCCTTGTGCTTTTTCGAACGGCAAAGGAAGGCCAAGTGATCCGCGTTTATAAGTGCCGACGCCTGCGGGGCCGCGTCCCAAGGAAATCCCACAAGCCGCCGCGCCTGCTGGTCTTGCTGGGGATACTGCCGATGGCGTTCATGCCGGCAGTGGCGGGCATGCTGGTCGTAGGGCTTCGCTACTATGACGGCGTGGCGAGCGCCGTTCAATCGCCGGAGCAGCGAATCGCAGCAAGCGGCGGCGGAGCGCGCATTCTGGACCGCAACGGGAACGTGCTGTACGAGTTCCTCGACGACAAGACGGGCTACCAGGAGTGGGTGAAGCTGGAGGACGTCTCGCCGTGGCTGGTGTCGGCGACGATTGCGGTGGAGGACCCGGACTTCTACTCGAATCCGGGCGTCAGCCTTCGCGGTCTGGCGCGAGCAGCGTACGAGAACCTGCGGCCGGGCCATGAGCTGATGCAGGGGACAGGCGGAAGCTCGATAACGCAGCAGCTCGCGAAGCTGCTGTATTTCACTCAGGAGCAGCGCGGCGAGCGGTCCCTGAGTCGCAAGCTGCGCGAGATGACGATTGCGGTCGACCTGACGAGCCACTACAGCAAGAACCAGATACTGGAGTGGTACGTGAACGAGGTGCCCTACGGCAGCGTCTACGTGGGAGTGCAAGAGGCGTCGGAGCGGTACTTCAGCGAGCCGGCGAAGGACCTGAACCTCGCGCAGGCGGCGTATCTAGCCGGTCTGCCGCAATCGCCGACGCGCTATGACCCGATCACCAATCCGCAGGCGGCGAAGGATCGTCAGGTCGAGGTGCTGGACCTGATGGCGAAGCACGGCGCCATCACGCAGATGGAAGCGGACCTGACGAAGCTGGTGGACGTGGAGCTGCAGCCGTCGACGCAGCCGATGCTGGCGCCGCACTTCGTCAACTACGTGGCCGACTACATCCGGGCGACGCTTGGCGAAGACGCGCTGCTGCACGGCGGGCTCGAGGTGGATACGACGCTGGACCTGGGCCTCAACGACGAGGCGCAGCAACTGCTGGATAAGCACCTGAGCGAGAATGAGGCGGCGACGAACGCTCACAACGGCGCCGTCGTCATAATCGATCCATCGACGGGGCAGTTGCTGGCGATGGTGGGCAGCCGCGACTTCAACCGCACGGACATCGACGGGCAGGTGAACAACGCGCTGGCCATACGGTCGCCGGGCTCGACGTTGAAGCCGTTCACCTACGTGACGGCGTTCATGAACGGCTGGGGCCCAGACTGGCCGGTCATCGACAGCCCAATCACGTACATGGACGGGGATACGCCATTCACGCCGCGGAACCCGGGCAGCGGCACGACTTACGGGGTCATTCCGGCGAAGGTCGCTCTGGGCAACTCGCTGAACATCTCCGCTTTCAAGACGATACTGTGGGTCGGCGTAGACAACATGGTGAAGACGGCGAAGGCGATGGGGATCACGGACCTGGACACGCAGGTCGGACCAGCGGTGACTCTGGGCGGGACTGACGTGAAGCTTCTGGACCTGACCTATGCTTACAGCGTCTTCGCAAACGGCGGGGCAATGGCGGGCGCGCCGACGGTGCTTTCGCTGCCGCAGGGAAACCGCACGCTCGACCCGATCTGCGTGCTGCAGGTGAAGGACCGGACGGGGAAAGTCATTCTCGACAATACGCAGTCGCAAACGGTGCAGGTAATTGGTCCGGAATACGCGTACATGATTTCGAGCATCCTGTCGAACGACGCCGACCGGAGCATGACTTTCGGAAGCGGGAGCGTGCTGAACATCCCCGGCGTGCAGGCAGCGGTCAAGTCCGGCACGAGCCAACCTTTCGACGTCGACCCGGTCACGGCGGAGACTGAGCTGCCGACGGATGACACGTGGTCGGTGGGGTACACGCCGGACATCACGGTGGGCGTGTGGATCGGTAACAGCGACAACAGCATGATGAAGAACATGTACAGCACGACGATTGCGGCGCCGCTCTGGCACGATGTGATGGTGGCGGCACTGGCGGGAAAGACGCCGAGCAACTTCGTCGAGCCGCCGGGGCTGGTGCAGGCGACGGTGTGCGTGCCCAGCGGGCTGCGGGCAACGCCGGACATGCACTGTCCGACGGTGACGGGGACTTTCGCGCAGGATGCTCTGGACCGGGAGGCAAACGATCACTGGGGCGGCGAGCAGCTTGACTCGCTGGTTTCGGCGAACACGTGCGCGACGTGCATTCCGAGCGAGATAACGGGCTGGAAGCGCTACCTGGCGGTCGAATACAATAACCGCCTTGGGGGCTCCTGGTTGGGCGGGCCGCAGGCGCAGGAGAGGCCGGCAGATCCCTCTCCGATGACGGAAGCGCCGACGCCCGATTCATCGCAGCCGACACCCATGCCGCTTCAAAGTGTGCCGCCAGCGGCGCAGCCTACGGACGTCGTCGCTACGCCGCAGCCGTCGGCGAGGGCAGGCCCCGGTTGGGGGCATCCGCGGTAAGAGAAACGTCCTCCCGAGGCGGGCTGGTCCGGGAAGTCGCGATGCGCACGCCTGCGGCGCTTCCCCCGCGGCCGGCACCGCCGAGGCTGGAAAGCCTCGGCTACGGTGGGAAAAACGCGTCTTCCCCTACGCCACCCCGCGTCAGTCGGTACGCAGGGGAATCATTCCGCGAGGGCGCAGACGGCGCCGGGCGTCGCACCAGGACTCGGTTCGGCGGCTTGAAACCCCTGCCTACCGGCAGGCAGGCGCAGCCTTCCATCGGAAGCCCCGACGCCCGATTACGCTGCCTCGACGGGGCGGGCAGGATGCCCGCCCTACGCGGAGGAGATCATTCTGTCAGGGCGCAGACGGCGCCGGGGCGTCGCACGAGGCCTCAGTTCTGCGGGTTGAAACCCCTGCCTCCCGGCAGGCAGGCGCAGCCTTCCATCGGAAGCCCCGACGCCCGATTACGCTGCCTCGGCGGGCGGGCAGGATGCCCGCCCTACGCGGAGGAGATCATTCTGTCAGGGCGCAGACAGCGCCGGGGCGTCGCACCAAGAGGGCGAGGCTTTCGACGATGGCGAACTCCAGGTTCTCTTTCGTCGGGCCGACGAACGATATCGTCATGTCCTGGCCGAGAACGATGGAGGCGTAGGCACGGCCGGTGTTCAGCACGAGGCCGCCCTTCTCCAGCACCGGCGCCTTGAAGACGCCTTCGGTCGCTATCGTCTGGATCTGCTCCAACTCGCTGAAGGCGCCGATCGGATGGCGACGGTACAGCGTGTCGTAGCGGGACGGCGAGAGGGCGACGGCGTACGGGCCGTGGTAACCGGCGTTGTCGAGGTCGATCACGGCCTTGATGACGTCGCCGGCGGCGGTGCCGAGCTCGTCCCAGGGCGCGAGCGCCTGGCTGTTGATGCGCTCACAGTTGAGCAGGCCGCAGAGACGCGGGTCGCCCTTGAGGAGAATGTCGTCTTCCAGCGTCGAGGCGCGAATGGCGGCGTCGACGAGCGCGTTCAGGTTTAGTGGGAGTTCGTCCCTTTCGAATGAGAGGAGGTCGCGCTTGCCGAGCGTGAATCCGACTTCGATTGCCGCCAGCGGCGTGGACGAGCTGGCGTAGACGTCTTCCTGGAGCTGGACGTCTTCCAGGGGGACGGACTTCAGGCCGAAGCCGTAGGGGCCTTCGATGGGCAGGATCCTGCGGCCGACGAGGATGCCGCGAGCCGTCTCCACTAGCGCGGCGTCCATTGCCTTCCAGGTATCGGATTCGATTGGGGCGTCATCCCTGGCTAAGTACTTCTCTTCCATCATCACTTCTCCTTAGAGTGAGTTGTCGTTTTGTGCGCGTCCGGTCAGCCCTTGAGGGAGCCGACGGTCATCGCGCTGGCGGGCATTTCGCCGGCGGGAGGCTGGCCTTCGCCGGCCATCTCGTCGACCTCCTGCGCGCCCTCGGCGAGGAAGCGGTCCTCCTCCCCTTCCGTCAGGATACTGAGCAGGCGCGAGAACTCGCCGATGTGGACACGCTCTTCGTCGGCGATGTCCAGGAGCACGCGTTTGGCAAGCTCGTTGTCGGTCGCCTCGGCCTGCGCCGTGTAGAGGTGGGTTGCCTCCTCTTCAGCGGCGACGTCCTGCCTTATGGCGCGGATGAGCTCTCCCAAGTTCAGCGTGCGACCGGGAAGGGTGCCCTGGAACGGGTTAAGGAATTCGGCCATTTGTGTCCTCCCTTCGAAGATGACGTTTGAATCGACTCAGCGCGCGGCGGCCTCCGGCCCTTTCGACAGCAGGGCGCTGAGATCGTGCTTTGCCAACAGGATCCCCTGCCACGGGTCGCCTGTCTGGGCCAGGCGGTCCGCGACGTTGAGGATCGTGAAGTCGGTCGGATAGACGTGCGGGAGCTCCTCCCACAGCAGCGGCACGGAGACGCTCGCTTCCGGCGACGGACGCGGCGAGTAGGCGGAGGCGAGCGTCTTGCCGCGCGAGTTCTGGTTGTGATCGAAGAAGACCTTGCCTTTCCGCTTGGCCACCGACCACTCCATCGTGATGTCGTTGGGGT
Source organism: Dehalococcoidia bacterium (assembly GCA_049511815.1). Taxonomy (GTDB): domain Bacteria; phylum Chloroflexota; class Dehalococcoidia; order DSTF01; family JALHUB01; genus JALHUB01. Next base: position 7,207 of record JBEKXP010000038.1, on the reverse strand, counting down.
GCTGCTGCATCAGATAGCGGCCGATGCTGCCGGCGGCGGCGCGCACTTCGTCGAAGGTGAAGCGGCGGACGATGGGCACGTAAACGTGAAGGCCGGTGCGACCGGAGGTCTTGACGAAGGCGGGCAACGACAGCGAGGTCAGCACTTCTCGCAGCCAGCCGGCGACTTCGCGCGTCTTGGCGAAGGCCTTTCGGTTGAGCTCCGGCTCGGCTCCCTCCTTCTCTTCGCCGGAGTAGAGATAGGGGTCGAGGTCGAAGACGATGAAGTCAGGGTAGTTGAGCGCGGAGCCGAGGATGTTGTCCAGCGAGCCGCTGAAGTTGGTCGTCAGGTGCGCGGCGTCGGGCTCCGGGTTGGTGCGCGAGTACCAGGTATGCAGCTCGATGTCGGCGATCTGGCCGAGCCAGAGGAGCGTGGGCAGGTTATTGCAGAGGAGGTACTCCTGGTCGCCTTCCTGCTCGGAGAAGAGGAGCACTTTCTCGACGTAGGGCGGCGCGCCGTTCTCATAGTGTTTCTGGAAGAAGCTCTCGGCGTCGATGCCGTTGGGATAGCGCTTGAGCGTGATCGGACGGTCCTTCAAGTGCGGCAGCAGGTAGGGCGAGGCCTTCGTCAGGTAGACGAGGAGGTCGCGCTTGGTCAGGCCGCGCTGTTTGCCGAGCCGCGGCCAGAAGGGCTTGTCGAGGTTGTTGAGCGCTATCTGGTGGCCCTGCACTTTGAGCGTGAAGTCGCGCTTAGCTGCTGAAATCTGATCAAGAACGGCGTCGACGTCGCGCTGGTCCACCGAGGCCTCGGCTGATGCGGGCGCGTCGCCGGTCTTGCCGCCCGACGGCGCTCCGACGACTTCGACGCGCGCGACCTGCTCCTTCGGCTTGTCCTCGCGGAGGCGCAGGAAGACGGGGGCGCGGAGCTTGCCGTCGCCGGTCCACTGGGCGAACTTGACTTCCGCGACGAGATCGGGCTTCACCCAGACGTTCTCGCGCGTGCGGTCGACTTCGCCGGCGAAGGGAGAGCGGGTCGTGTGCAGCTTGTCCAGGCGGGCCAGCAGGTCGTCCAGCAGGCGGTCGTCGAAGCCGCTGCCGACGTTGCCGACGTAGCGCAGCTTGCCGTTGCCGTCGTACTGGCCGAGGAGAAGCGAGCCGAACGTTCGGGCGCGGGCGCCGGTGCCGCGGGTGTAGCCGCCGATGACGAACTCGTCGCTCAACGTTGCTTTGACCTTCAGCCAGAGGCGAGAGCGCTGGCCGGGAAGATATGCGCTGTCGCGCTTCTTTGCCATGACGCCTTCGAGGCCATGGTCTATGGCGACCTGGTAAGCGGTCTCGCCGTCCTCCTGGAACTGCTCGATGAGACGGACGCGGTCGCCAGAGGCGACTGTGCGCTCGAGCAGGCGGCGGCGTGCCTCGAAGGGGACGTTCGTCAAGTCGTAGCCGTCCAGGTAGAGGATATCGAAGACGTAATAGAGGACGGGGACCTGGGCGTCGGCGCGGCGGATCTCCACGTCGTTCTGGAGGTTCATGCGCTGCTGGAGGCGCTGGAAGGAGGGGCGGCCCTGTTCGTCGGGGGCGACGATTTCGCCGTCGAGCACGACGTCGCGGGCAGGCTGCTCGGTGAGCTCGGCGGCGAGCAATGGGTAGCCCTTCGTGTCGTCCCGGCCGCGGCGGGAGACGAGCCTCACCTTGCCATCGTGAAGGAAGGTGACGGCGCGGAGGCCGTCCAGCTTGGGCTCGAAGATCCAGTCCGGGTGGGAGAAGGGCTGTTCGGCGAGCGTGGCCAGCATGGGTGCGAGCGCACGCGGGAAAGGAGCTTTGCGCGCGCCGGGCAGGGACTCCGGGCCCTCGGGCCCGTTGCGACGCGCTGAGGGCGGCTCCGGGCGGCCGCCGGCTTTCAGGTCTTCGATGGTCATGCCGGAAACGACGGACTGCCCTTCGCGCAGGATGTCGCGGTCGGAAGCGCCGTTCTGGTGCTTGATGAGGAGCCAGTCCTTGGGTCCGCGGCGCGACTTGACGAGCGCCCAGGAGCCCTTCAGCTTCTCGCCGTTCAGGTAAACGCTCAGCTTTCCCTCCTCGAGGCCCCGGACTACAAGCTGCTCCGCTTCGCGGCGGTCGAAGGCGCGGTGGCCGTCCTCTTCGGGGGCGTAGCTGCCGCGGTCCCAGACGATGACTTCGCCGGCGCCGTACTCGCCGTCCGGGATGACGCCTTCGAAGTCGGCGTAGTCCGCCGGGTGGTCTTCGACCATGACGGCGAGTCGCTTCTCCTTCGGGTCGAGCGAGGGGCCCTTCGGCACGGCCCAGGACTTGAGCACGCCTTCCGCCTCCAACCGCAGGTCGTAGTGGAGCCGGCTGGCAGCATGCTTGTGGACGACGAAGCGCAGGGGCCCGGCGCCACCCGGTTTGCGCTCGGGCGGCGGCTCGGCACTGCGCTTCAGGCTGCGCTTGCGGGCGTATTCGTCCAGGCCGAGGGCCGGCTTCGTTCGCGGCATGGCTAGCTGGCCTTCCGGCGTTCGTGGCGCTCTTCGCGCCCGCGTCGCGGCTGTTCGGTGCGCTGCTTCTTCGCCGCTTCGACGCTCTCGCGAAGGGCGGCCATCAGGTCGATGACCTTGCCGGGCGGCGCCGGCGGCGCGACAACCTCCTGGCCTTTGAGCTTGGCCTCGATCAGCTCCATGACCGCCTGGCGGTAGTCGTCGTGGTACTGCTCCGGGTTGAAGCTCTCCGACAAGGCGTCGACGAGGGTCATCGCCAGGTCGATCTCACGTTTGGAGACGTCGATGGCGGCGGCCTCGATGCCTTGTTCGACGCGGATCTCGTCCGGATAGTAGAGCGTTTCGAGGACGAGGGTGCTGTCCTGCGGCCTCAGGGCGCAGAGCTGCTCCTTGTTGCGGATGGCGATCTTGGCTATGCCCACGAGCGACTTCTCTTCGAGGACGCGCATGAGCAGAGCGAACGGCTTGGCGCCTCCTTCGCGCGGCTCCAGGTAGTAGCTCTTATCGTAGTAAATCGGGTCGATCTCCTGGCTGCGGACGAAGGCGGAGAGGCCGATGGTGTGCTTGCTGGGCAGAGGCAGCTTCTCGAAATCTTCGTCGGTGAGGACGACGTACTGGTCTCTAGCGTATTCGTAGCCGCGAACGACGTCGTTCCAGTCGACGTCCTCCTCGTGGAAGGGACACCAGCGGAGCTGCTTGACCCGGTTGCCGCAGCTCTTGTGGAGCAGGTGGAATGCGATGTCTTTCTCTTGCGTGGCGGTGTACAGGTTGACGGGGATGCTTACCATCCCGAAGCTGATAACACCGCTCCAAATCGATCGGGGCATGGCCGCCCCCCTTTCTTGCCGTCCCGCCGTTCGCCTTCAGGCGTCTCGGGACGGAAACGAGAAGGCCGAGAGAAAACCACCTCTCGACCTCCCCACCGTTTCCAGAGACGAACCGCTGGACCCTCCGGGCGCCGCCGGATCCTTCCTCTCGGCGCCGCTTCGCGACCTCCCTGTCGCCCCGGGTCAGCCCGCTCGCCTCATTCCCCCTTGTTCTGATTCCTCAACCTCGATGACGGCGGCCTGGATGTTCTGCTCCACTTCCTCGATGCTGATGTTGGCCGCCTCGGCCGCCTGTTCGATGTCTGTGAGAGTCAGGTTCCTATAATCGCCGTGATCCTCGTCGAGGATTCCGCAGCCGCATGATGTGCACATCCTTGCCTCCTCCACTCGCTCAACGGATCGTCGCCGGCAGCACCAGCGGCTTGTATTCCGCCGCGATCAGCAGCTCGTCCATCTCGTCGACGCTGAGCTCGAGGCCCCAGCAGCCTAGCAAGACGAGGGCGTCGCGGCTGGGGTTAAGCCGTTCGCCGGAAAGAAGCCGCGATACGTAGCTATCGCCGAGCCAGGAGTCGCGGGCAATCTGCGCCTGGGTCTTGCCCCTGGCGCGCCGGATCCGCTCGGTGTACTTGCCGAGCAGGATGGTCAGCGGCAAGCGATCAGACGGCCGATGAGCGCGAAGCCTGCCGCGGCTCCGGGCGATCTCTCTCCCTTCGTCTACCCGCGCGTTCAGCACAGACCGCCTCCTGGCCCGACGAGCGCGATGTCGGGAACCTCACGTTTCAGCGTAGACAACAGGCGTGCTGGTGATGTGAAGCACCGGCGCTGGGCTGTAAAGAAAACGTGAAGGCGCTGCTCAGGGGCCGGCGCTCAAGAGGCGGCGCGACGTTCGCGGATGTCTCTCCGGTCCTCGAGGTCGTCGGCGAGAAGACGATCAAGGAGGCCGATAAGGTCCCAGGGGTCGAAGGGCTTGGCGATAAAGGGTCCCCGGAAGGGGCCGAAGAGCTGGTGAGCTTCGTATTCGTCGAGGGCGGACATGGCGACCCAGACGGGGCCATCCGTCGCTTGAAGGCGTTGGATTACGTCGCCGCCGAGGCCGTCCGGAAGGCAGAGGTCAAGGATGACGGCGTCGAAGCCGTCGGCGTCCAGCTTCCGCAGCGCTTCGCCGCCCGATTCCGCCTGCGTCGTCTCGAAGCCGCCGCAGCGGAGCGACAGGTTCAGCATTCGTTTAACGGCGGAGTCGTCTTCAATCAGAAGCACTCTGCGGCGCTTTGACCCGGGACTGCACATCCTCCACATCTTTCTGCCACCCTTGCTACCTAACAATCATAATAGGCGGCAAGAGTGCGGGCACCGTGACGTTGAAGGGATCATCCGTGAAGACTTCATGAACAGGGAGCGAAAAGGGAGTAGTCGTCTTAGCAAATGGCGGGCAGCAAAGGGCACCAAGCCGGGTACGCGCCTGGTCAGCGGCCTCTCCTGTCTAACTCAACGCTAGCAGCGCCAGGGGCGGCCCGTCATTGCCTGGCCGTCAAGGGGCGCGCTGCTGCCTGTGCTCGTTCAAGAGCATTGGTGACACCCATGCGGGCCGTCCGGCTAGAATCCTGTCACTATGCGAAACGGTGTAGTATGCTGCCCGAAGGAACTGGTGCCCGCGAACGAATTAAGGCCGTGCGTGAACGCTTTGAGGGAGGCTGGACTATGAAGAGTCTGTCGAAGTTGGGCCCGTTGCTAGGACTTATTCTTGTTGTCGTGTCGATCGCTATCACAAGCATTGCGCTGACGCAGAGACTGGGCGGCGGCGATGTTGCGCGGGTCCATGCCCAGTCGGGCGCATCGCTCACCGCCCACATCTTCGAGGACCAGAACGGCGACGGCGTACTCGACCCGGTAGACAATCCGCCCGCCGTCCTGGGCTGGCCGGTTGACCTTTACTCGGGCAGCGATTGCGAAACCTGGCTGGCTTCCGGCCCGACGGACATGTCCACGGGCGATGCCCAGTTCGCCGATCTGGCCCCGGGGGACTACTCGGTCAGAGTGCAGCCCATTAACGCAGCCTGGCAAATGACGACGGATAGCTGCCAGGACATAACTCTGTCCGCGTCGCAAACGGCGACCCTGGACTTCGGCGTGTTTGACCTGGGATGGATTGTCGGCAAGGTGTATCTCGATGCGAACGGAAACGGCGCTCAGGACGCTGGAGAGCCGGGGGTTTCAGGCCTGACGGTTTCTCTGGAAGACCTGAGCGACAGCAGCCAGAGCCAGACCATGTCGACCGACGCGAATGGAGACTACGCCTTTGATGAGCTATCGGCGGGCACGTACAGGGCGAGGCTAGAACTGCCAACCGGTTGGAGCCAGACGACCCTCGATCCCCAAGACATCCCGATTCAGTCGTCGTCGTATATCGAGCAGATTGATTTTGGCGTGCAGTCGCCCGTCTTCGGCAGGGTGTACGAAGACCTCAACGGTAACGGTCACGAAGACGCAGGGGAGCCCGGGGTAGCGAGTTGGGGGAGCCAAGTCGTGATCTTGGGCCCTGGGGATTATTTTGACTACCAAACGATTACCGAAGCGGGGATATATTATTTCAGTCCGACGGTAGCCGGCACATATCAGTTATGCGACGGTCAAACGACGGGATGGTGGACCACGGATCCCGAGTTTAGTACAGCGGACGTCTGCCAAGACGTGGATGTCGGTGCTTCTCCGCAGGAGAAGGACTTCGGCGTCTTCGAAGGCGCAACCATCAGTGGAACAGTGAAGGAGGACGTGAACGGGGACGGCGATATCACCACTGATCCGGCCGAAGGTAGTGGTTGGGACATCTGGGCCTATCAGCTAAAGGACGGCTACGCGTTTGTGTGGCATGTGACCAGCGGCTCGGATGGTAGCTTTAGCCTGCATGAGGATGAGATTCGCTCTATCGGGCCGGGGGATACGTACGTCTGTGAGTGGACAAAGGACAGCTGGACGCAAACGTATCCCAACGAATCCACGGCCGGGGCGGCACCCAGCAGTGATCTTGGCTCAGGTGATTGGGGTGATTTGGGCGCCTATTGTTATGAAATCATGGTCGACCAGTCAGGTCATACCTACGGCGCTGACTTCGGAAATCACCAGAGCGGGAGCGAGGCCACCGATACTCCGACGCCAACGGACACGCCAACCGACACGGCGACTCCGACCGATACACCAACTCAGACGCCGACGGATACTGCGGCACCAACGGACACGCCGACTCCCACGCCAACCGACACGGCGACTCCGACCGATACACCAACTCAGACGCCGGCGAATACTGCGGCACCAACGGACACACCGACTCCCACGCCAACCGACACTGCAACACCGACGGATACGCGTACCCCGACGCCCACGGACACGCCGGCGGAGTGGCGTCACCGAAAGGCGTCCACCGATACACCAGAGCCAACGGCGACGCCCGAGGAGCCGACGGCGGTGCCGACTTTGCCTCCGGTCGCTGCGGCGCCCGCGTCACCGACGGGAGGAGCCGGGCCGAACATATCGGCGCCGGCGACAGGGACCGGCGGCGGTAGTCACTCGGGCCTGACGTTTGGCTTCGCGGCAGGGATGGCGATAGCCGGCTCGGCCGCAGCGTTGGCGGCGGTGGCACGGAGAAAGCGGCGGGCTCGGTAGCTTCGCCGTGCCAATCGCGCCTCGATCAGGTCGTGTTCCGCGCGCTTCAAGAGCACCGCGTTCGTCGCCACGATAATCGAGCTGATCGCCCTCAGCAGCGGCGGGTGCGTCGGCGGCATGTCGCTCATATCCGCCACATCCGACGGGTCCTGGCTGCCATTACTGGCACCAGGTAGTGTGTGAACATCGACAGCGAAGGACGGCATAGTGTCACCAATGTACTGAACGAGTACACTGCCTTGATCGCCTC
>JBEKXP010000037.1:0-14376 GCA_049511815.1 Dehalococcoidia bacterium | reverse complement strand
AGCGCGACCGGCACCGGGCTCTGGTCCGCCGCCTCCTTCATCTAGAGCACCGTCCCGCGCACTAATTCGTCAACGTCCGGAACGCGGTTCAGCCACCAGTCAAGTCGCGGCAAGATGAGGATGCAGTCGATATTCGGGTCGTTGCCGACGATCTCGACCGTCCTGTGGAATCCATCCTTGTCTTCGAGGGCGACGGTGTCGAGAGGGTTGCGGATGCTCGTGCCGGCCAGCGGCGTGAAGCTGCGCAGCTTCGCCTGCGCCTCCTCCGAGAGCGGTGGGACGCGCAGCCCCAGCTTCTCCGCCCTGTCCGCCGACAGCACGCTCGAGCCGCCGCCCACGACGATGACGGCAACGCCGCGTCCCAAGGGCGGTTTCAAGAGGTGGAACGTTACTGCCATGTCGACCAGGTCCTCCAGGCCGTCGACGGTGACGACGGCTGCCTGGCGGCAGAGTCCGTTCCACACCTGCGCCGAGCCGGCGAGGCTGCCGGTGTGCGACTGCGTCGCCCGTTCGCCGGCATCCGTTGCGCCGCCTTTTAGCAGCACCGTCGGCTTCGCCGCGGCGGCTGCCCGAAGCGCCTGCTGGAAGCGATGGCCGTCCTTCACGCCTTCGATGTAAGTGAGGATTATCTCCGTTTGCGGGTCCGCGAGGCAGTACTCGAAGAAATCGCTTTCGTCCAGGTCCGAGGCGTTGCCGTAGCTGATCACCTTGCTAAAGCGAACGCCGCGGAGGGCCGCATTGTGTACCAGGTCCTCGCCGTTGAGCCCGCTCTGCGAGATGAAGGCGACGGTGCCGGACTCCTTCGGGAAGTCGCCGCTGAAGCTGATGTCTCCCGCTGGACAGTAGAGGCCCATGCAGTTGGGCCCGACGATCCGGATCCCTGCCGCCTTCGCCTTGAGCAGGACGTCGCGCTCCAGGTCTATGCGCTCCTGCTCGCCGGTCTCGCGAAAGCCGGCCGTGAAGAAATGGATGCAGCGCACGCCCTTCGTGGCCGCGTCGTCCATCAGCGCCTCGACGCCGCTCGCCGGGATCGCCGAAATCACGTAGTCGACCGGGCCGGGGATGGCGGAAAGCGACGGATAGCAGCGCAGCCCTAGCGCCTCATCGAGCGTTGGGTGCACCGGGTAGAGTGGTCCAGGGAACCCGAAAGTCTGCAGGCCTTTAAGGAACATATTCCCGCCGCCCCAGTCGCGCGGTTTGCCGGAGACGCCGACGACCGCGACGGAGCGGGGGTAGAAGAGATAGTCGAGGGGATGGACGCTTTTCTTCGGCACTTCTTTCGCTCGTTTTCTGATTCGGTGACCTGAACTGAAGCTAGGTCACGGAGCGGAATAAAGTCAAACGAGTGGTGTGGGCCGAAGGCTCAAGGTTTCGCCACGTTTTGTTGAAATCGCCCCTGTGCTACGCTGACAATAGCATTCAACCTCTTGCGAATCACTGGAAATCGAGTGGAATGACTGAGCGCGCCCTGGAGGGCATTCGGGTCCTCGAATACTGCGACATGATCGCCGGGCCGTACTGCGGCAAGCTGCTCGCCGATCTTGGCGCCGAGTCGATCAAGATGGAGCAGCCGCCCGCAGGCGACCGTGCCCGCCGCATCGGCCCTTTCCCCGACGACCTGCCGCATCCGGAGAAGAGCGGGCTTTTCCTGTACGTCAACACGAACAAGCGCAGCATAACTCTCGACCCGACGCTGGTGACGGGCCGGCGCATCTTTGAGGCGCTTGCCAAAGACGTTGACGTCCTAATCGAGGACCAGACGCCGGGCCGAATGGAGGCGCTGGGCCTGGACTACGAGACGCTGGCGGCCGCGAACCCCGATCTCGTCGTGGTCTCGGTCACGCCCTTCGGCCAGACCGGCCCTTACGCGCAGTATGCCTGTCGCACGCTGAACCTCCACCATGTCAGCGGGCACTCGACGAAGTTCTTCATAGCCAGATTCGAGGAGCCGGGGAAGGCGCCGGTGCCGCCCGGCGGCTACGCGGGCGAGTACGACAGCGGCTTGAATGGCGCCATCGCCGCGCTGGCGGCTCTGTTCGGACGGATGCTTACCGGCGAGGGCCAGCACGTCGACGTTTCGAAGCAGGAGAGCCTTCTCGGCCTGGAGCGCGTCGACCTCTGCCGCTTCGCCGACGGCGACACCATCGTTGGGCGCATAGGGATGCAAGTGGGCGGCCTGATGGCCTGCAAGGACGGCTGGGTCATACTGACGATGCCGCAGGACCACCAGTGGGAAGGCTTAGTCAAGGCGATGGGCAACCCGGAGTGGGCTCAGGACGAGGCGTTCGCGACTGAGATGGGTCGTGCGGGCAGGCGGGACGAGATCCAGCCGCACGTCGAGGAGTGGGCCGCCGAGCGCACTGAAGACGAGCTCTATCACCTCGCCCAGAGCTTCAGCGTGCCGCTGGCGCCCGTCCGGTCGACGGCGGAGGTGTTCAACTGGCGGCAAGCGCAGGAGCGAGGCTTCTTCCAGGAGGTCGGACATCCAGTGGCCGGCAAGTTCTACTACCCGACCGCCGGCTACAAGTTCTCCGAGACGCCCTGGCAGGTGGAGCGCCCGGCCCCGCTGCTCGGCGAGCACAACGAAGAGATCTACTGCGGTCGCCTGGGCTATTCGCACGAAGAGCTGGCGCGGCTGCGCGCGGAGGGAGTGATCTGACCATGTCGGAGAAGCGGCTCCCTCTTGAAGGCGTGAGGATAATGGACTTCACCTGGGCCTGGGCCGGCCCGCAGGCGACGCTCCTGCTTGCCCTTCTCGGCGCGGAGGTCATCAAGGTCGAGAGCCGCCGCCGGCTGGACCACTCGCGCCTGCGCTCGCTCGTTGCCGGTCGCAGCATGGGTGGTCCCGACGAGTCGTTCATTTTCAACACGCTGAACCTGAACAAGCTCGGCCTGACGCTGAACCTGAGCAAGCCCGAAGCGGTGGAGATTGCCCGCTCGCTGGCGAAGATCAGCGACGTCGTGACGGAGAACATGCGGCCCGGCGTGCTGGAGAGGCTCGGCCTTGGCTTCGAGGCGCTCAAGGCGATCAAGCCGGACATCATCATGCTCTCGTCGTCGGCGGTCGGCGGCACCGGCCCGGAGCGGCTCTACACGGGCTACGCGCCGACTTTCGCCGCCATGGGAGGCATGGCCTACATCACCGGTCGCGCCGGTGGCCGTCCCGCGCCGCTGATGGGCACCATCGACCTGCGCGTCGGCAGCACCGGCGCCTTCGCCGTCCTCGCCGCGCTCTATCATCGAAAGCGGACCGGGCGCGGCCAGTACATCGATCTCTCTTCCGCCGAGGCGGTGAGCTCGCTGATGGGCGACGCCTTCATGGACTACACGATGAACGGCCGCGTCCAGCAGCGCGCCGGGAACAACGACCGGGCGATGGCGCCCCACAATGTTTACCCCTGTAAGGGCGACGACGCCTGGGTGACCATCGCCGTCGGCACTGAGGACGAGTGGCGCGCCCTTTGCGGGGTCGTCGGCGACGAGCGCCTGAGGCGGGACGAACGCTTTGCCGACGAGGCGAGCCGCTGGCAGAACCGCGACGCCCTGGACGAGGTCATCGGCGCCTGGACGCGGGAGCGCATGCCGCTCGACATAATGCAGGTGCTGCAAGCGGCCGGCGTCCCCTCGATGCCGGTCTATGCCGGCGAGGAGATCGTGAAGGACCGCCACGTAATCGAGCGCGGCGTAATCGAGGAAGTGGAGCACCCGCTGATGGGCGTCAAGAGAGTGCTGGGTCCGCCCTGGCGCCTGTCCAAGACGCCGGCGCGCATCATCCGGCCCGGCCCACTCCTCGGCCAGCACAACGACTATGTGCTCGGCGAGCTGCTGGGAATGCCGAAGGACGAAATCGAGCGCCTGACTGCGGCGGAAGTCCTCTACTAGGACCCGTTGGCCGAGACGTCGGCGCAGCTTCCCGCCGGCACGCTTTGGAGAGTCTCGAACGCCCAGTCGAAGAGGCGGATGGCGTCCGTGTAGCGGTCCTGGCTGTTGAAGAGCGCCAGATAGACGCGGTGGCCGTCGCGCTGGGCGGTTGCCACGAATGTCTGCCCCGCGTTGTCCGTCCAGCCGATCTTGATGCCGTCGGCACCGGGATAGAGCCAGAGGAGCAGATTGCCGTTCCACAGCTCCGGCCCGCTCCAGTTCGCGGTGTACTGTTTCGTCTTCACGATCTCGGCGATGAGCGGGTCCTTCATCGCGTAGCGGCCGATCATGACCATGTCGTAGGCCGACGAGTAGTGCCCCGCGGCGTCGAGGCCGTGCGGATTGGTGAAGTGTGTGTCCTGCAGGCCGAGGTCGCGCACCTTGGCGTTCATGCGCTCGACGAACGACGGCACGTCGCCGGCGACGTAGCGGGCTATGGCGACCGCGGAGTCGGCGCCGGAAGGGAGGAGGAGGCCGTACAGCAGGTCGCGCAGCGAAAGCTGCATCCCCGTCTCCAGTCCCATCACCGTGCTGTCGCCGGCGAAGAAGCCGTCGATGTTAACGGTCACCATGTCGTCAGGATTGCTTGACTCCAACGCCACAATCGCGGTCATGATTTTCGTGATGCTGGCCGGCGGCAGCCGTTGGTGCGCGTCCTTGGCGTAAAGGAGGTCGTCGCAGTCGTCGGCGATGACGGCGGCGGAAACGGCGGTGAGGTCGGGGGGCTTCGTCTCGCTGGCCGCGAGCACTTCCTGGGTGGGCGCGGGCGACGGCGTGGGCACGGCGGTAGGTGGCGTTGGAGCCGCCACGACGCAGCCGCCGCCGGCGCAGCCGGCAGGACGTTCGGACATGAAGGCGGAGTGGAAGGCGAAGAGTGAAGACAGGATAACTATTATCGCCAGGACGGCGACAGGCGCATGACTCCTCTGGCGCCGACGCCTTTGAACCATTGGCTATGAATCTAGCACATTTCTTCCGCTTCGCCAATAGCCGTGACGTGACGATTGACGTCGGGACGGCGGCGCTGATAGATTCGCAGGACATGCGTCCTTCACGGCAAGCAGCCGATTCGCCTCGTCGACCTCGCTGGACTGTAGGTCCCGTGCTGCGACGCCTCGAGGTCGTCGACCTGACGCTTTTCGGCGTGTGGCCCGGCGCCCGCGTGCTCGACGTCGGCTGCAACGTGGGGCGCCTCATTTCGCGACTGGCCGGACGCGGTTGCGAGAGCGTCGGCGTCGATATTCTCCGTCGCGACCTGCTTTCGGCCCGAAGCCGCCTCCTCGAACGAGACCCCTTACCGGCTTTCGCTCAGGCGGACGGCTGCCGGCTGCCCTTCGCCGACGCGTCGTTCGACTTCGTGACCTGCACGGAGACGCTGGAGCACGTGGCGGATGCGAACGCGGCTTTGCGGGAGGCGGCACGCGTGCTCAAGCCAGGCGGGCGGCTGGTGGTCAGCGTTCCGAATACGCTGCCGGAGCTTATCGCTTACCACGTTTACGGCCTCTACCGCGACGACCCGTCCGGGCATCGTCGGATCTACACGCGGGGTCGGATTGCCCACGCGGTGGAAGCGGCGGGACTGCGGGTGTACGCGCGACGGCGGCGCAACTCCGTCGAAGCGGTCTACTGGACGCTGCTGTTCCTCTTCGACGCCTGCCCGTATATGCGCGGCTGGTCGGTTGACGCGCTGAATCGCTGGCGCGACCGGTCGAACGCGGAGCCGTACTCGCTGCTGTACCACGTGCTCGACGAGGCGGGAAATGGCTTCTATCCGAAGAGCATCGTGGTGTACGCGGAGAAGCCGGTGGCGTAAGCAGCGACGGTGGTCACAGGTAGCGGGGCGGTGTCGGCGCGAAGCGCCCGCCGAAGGCGGGGCGCTGAGCGCAACATGAACGCGGCAATCGCACCTTTCACGGCCGTCTCGAAGTCCTCATGGAAGATGGACGTCGTATGATGCGTGGTTGGTGCTGGCAACGTGTCGCGTGGCGTCAGGGCGAGGACCTGATGGCGTCGAGGTCTATCTCGCCGCGGACGATCCGCTGCAACGTCGCGGCATAGAGCTTGTGCTCCTGCTCGAGCACGCGGGCGGCCAGCGACGCCGGCGTGTCGCCCTCGAGCACAGGCACCTGGCATTGCGCTACGATCGGGCCGCGGTCGTAGTTCTCGTCGACAAGGTGCACCGTGACGCCGCTGACCTTCTCGCCGGCCGCGAGCACCGCCTCGTGCACCTTGATGCCGTACAGGCCCTTTCCGCCGAACTTCGGCAGCAGCGCGGGGTGGATGTTGAGGATCCGTCCGCGGTACGTTTGCAGCATCTGCGGCCCCAGCAGCTTCATGTAGCCGGCGAGAACGACGAAATCGACGTTGTGCTCTTCCAGCGTCCGCCGGATGGCGGCATCGAACTCCGCGGGGTCCGGATGGGTCGCGCTGCTGAGGTGATAGGCGGGTATGCCCTCGCGGCGGGCGCGCTCCAGCGCAGTCGAGTCGGAGTTGTTGCTGATGACAACGGCTGGCTCGGCGTCGAGACGCCCCTCTTTGCAGGCGTCGATGATCGCCTGCATGTTGCTCCCGCCGTGGGACGCGAGAAAGCCAAGTCGCGCCTTTTGCATCAGCCTGACGCTTTCCGCGCCGGCAGTTTGCCGCCGGACGGCCTCAATTATAGCTCAGGCTTGGGAAAGAGTCAGGGAGATTCGAGTCCAGGTCAGGAGGAGGTCTCGCGCACCAGGTAGGCGCAAACGCTGTTCTCCTGGTTCACGCCCAGCGGCTCGACGTTGGCCTGCAGCAGGCGCCGCAGCAGCCGCTGATCGTGGATGCAGACCTCGCTGTGGATGTCCGCGATTCGCGGGCAGGGGCAGCCCTGGCCCAGCAGCAGGTAGCCGTCGTCGCTCTTGCGCCATTCGAAGAACATGCCTTCGCCGGCGAGCAGCTTCGTCGTCTCATCCAGGCGGTCCGGCAGCGTCTTGCCCGTTATCCGTCCGGCGTACGTTTCCGCCACCCGGTCCGCCATCTTCTCGAACAGCACTTCCGCCAGCGCAACGCCGCTCTTGCCCTTCATGTCGTCGCGGTCCAGCGACACGAGCTCGTCGATGATGCGATTCGTCAGCTGCACGTAGCCGCGAGGGAAAAGGTCATCGCCGGCGTCGGTGAGGGTGAAGACGTAGTGCGGGCGACCGATTTGGCGTCGCTTCTGCGTCACGGCGACGTAGCTGTCCCGCATGAGGATGTCGAGGTGCCGCCGCACCGTTGCCGCGGCCAGACCCAACTCCTGCGTCAACTCTTCGACGGTGGCGTGCTGGCGTCGACGCAGTATCTCCAGAATCGTTTGGCGCGTATTTTCCATGGAGCGATGCGTCCTTCGCATCCAATCTAGCAGTCGCGTCGACGCGTTGTCAAGCTAGTCCTGTTTTCGATGCTTTTTGTGATTTATACCCCGACGCTGACGACGAAACATGGGGCTTCGATGGAGCTAGCGGTGTGGTGTCCGGCGCGAAGCGCCCGCCTAGAGGCGGGCGCTTCGCGCAACCAGAACGCGACAAGCGCGCCTCTCATTGCCGCCTCGAAGTCGACATGGAAGACAACGCAACTCACGCGCCCTCTTCTGGCACGTAACGCAGCGTCGGTTCACAATAAGGATAGCTATCCCGCCAAGCGCCGTGGGAAGGGCTGCGCGCGTTGCTGGGCGCCTTATGCTGTGCTATGATCTAAGCGTCTACCAGGCACGCTTTCCGGACCACGGGCCGGGGCGGGACCGATGACACAATCAGCGGTTCCTGGCTCGGCCTTTTGGTGAGCGGCGATGGGCAAGCCCCGCTAGAAAACCGTCTTGGTAACAACGAACAGGAGGGGAACCAGTGTTTCGCGAGATGAGCATCTTCAGCGGCAATGCCCACCCGGAGTTGGCCCTCAACATATGCCGGCACCTGGAGACGCCTCTTGGCGAGTGCGAGGTATTCGAGTTCAGCAACGAGAACATATTCGTCCGGATCTGTGAGAACGTCCGCGAGCGTGACGTCTTCGTCGTCCAGCCCGTGGCCTCGCCGGTCAACACGCGGCTCATGGAGCTGCTGATTATGATCGACGCCTTCCGTCGCGCGTCGGCCGGACGCATAACAGCCGTCATCCCGTATTTCGCCTACGGACGCAGCGATAAGAAAGACCAGCCGCGCGTGCCCATCACCGCCCGCCTCGTCGCCGACATGATAACCACCGCCGGCGCCGACCGCGTTCTCACCGTCGACCTGCATGCCTCGCAGATACAGGGCTTTTTCCGCATCCCGGTCGACGAGCTCACCGCTTTCCCAAGCCTGGGCGACTACTTCAAGGAGACCGACCACGACAACCTCGTCGTCGTCGCCCCTGACCTGGCCCGCGCCAAGGATGCCCGCAACATCGCCGCCAAGCTTAACGTCCCGCTGGCCGTCGTCGAAAAGAGGCGTGCCGGCAACAAGCAGACCGCCGAAGCGCTCCAACTGATCGGAGACGTGGAGGGACGGGCCGCGCTGGTTATTGACGATGAAATAGACAGAGGATCAACTTTGACCGAAGTCGTGAACCTTCTCTTGACCAGCGGCGCCACCGGTATAAAGGCGGCGGCCGTCCACGGCGTCTTCTCCGGGCCCGCCATCGATCGCCTGAAGGACAGCCCGATCCAGCAGGTCGTCATCACCGATACCCTGCCGCAGCCGCCGGAGAAGCATCTCGATAAGATACACTCTCTGACCGTCGCGCCCCTGCTCGGCGAGGCGATCAGATGCATACATACAGGACAGTCAGTCGGCGCTCTGTTTCAGACAGACGCCTGAGGAACCAGGATCTAAATGCTCAAGAACCTATTCGGCGGTAGCAGTGAGTCGGCGGTCCGAAAGGTGCGTCCGCTCGTGCAGGAGATAAACGAGCTGGAGCCCGATATCGAGGTGCTGACGGACGCTCAGCTTCGCGCCAAGACCGAGGAGTTCCGCCAGCGTCTCGCCGACGGCGAAAGCATGGACGACATTCTGCCCGAGGCGTTCGCCGTCGTCCGCGAGGCCTCTCGCCGGCACATCGGCATGCGCCACTTCGACGTCCAGCTCATCGGCGGCATCGTCCTCCACCAGGGCAAGATCGCCGAGATGAAGACCGGCGAGGGCAAGACGCTCGTCGCCACGCTGCCGCTCTACCTGAACGCTCTCGAAGGCCACGGCGCCCACCTCATCACCGTCAACGACTACCTGGCCAAGCGCGACACGCAGTGGATGGGCCCCATCTACGACGCCCTCGGCCTCAGCGTCGGCTGCCTGCAGCACGAGTCCGCCTTCCTGTACCGCGCGGAGAAGGTCAGCGACGTGCAGAACATGGAGCACATAGCGCCTATCCCCCGCCGCCAGGCCTACCAGTGCGACATCACCTACGGCACGAACAACGAGTTCGGCTTCGACTACCTGCGCGACAACATGGCGGTGGGCCTCGATTTCACGGTCCAGCGCGAGCTCCACTACGCCATCGTCGACGAGGTCGACAACATCCTCATCGACGAGGCGCGGACACCCCTCATCATCAGCGGGCCGTCGCAGGAGAACACCCAGACCTACTTCACCTTCGCCCGCCTCGTGCCCCGGCTCCAGCAAGAGGTCGACTTCACCGTCGAGGAGAAGCACCGCGCCGTCAGTCTGACAGAAGAGGGCATGGGCAAGTTGGAGCAGTGGCTCGGCGTCAAGAACATCTACGACCCGCAGAACTATCGCCTCACGCGCTACATGGAGGCGGCGCTCAAAGCCGAGATCCTCTACAAGCGCGACCGCGACTACGTGGTCAAGGACGGCGAAGTCGTCATCGTCGACGACTTCACGGGACGGCTCATGTTCGGCCGCCGCTGGTCCGACGGCCTGCACCAGGCAGTCGAGGCGAAGGAAGCCGTCAAAATCCAGCAGGAGTCCATCACCTACGCCACTATCACCCTCCAGAACTACTTCCGCCTCTACGGTAAGCTGGCCGGCATGACCGGCACGGCCTGGACGGAGCGCGACGAGTTCTTCAAGATCTACCGCCTCGACGTCGTCGTCATCCCGACGCACGTCGACCTCATCCGCCACGAGTACTCTGACTTTGTCTACCGCAACGAGGAGTCGAAGTTCCGCGCCGTCGCCCGGGAGATCGAAGAGCGCCACGAGGCCGGCCAGCCCCTGCTCGTCGGCACGGTCTCCATCGAGAAGTCGGAGTACCTCGCCGACTTGCTCAAGCGACGCGGCGTCCCGCACCAGGTCCTGAACGCCAAGTTCCACGAGAAAGAGGCAGGCATTATCGCCCAGGCCGGCCGCTTCGGCGCGGTCACGATCGCAACCAACATGGCCGGCCGCGGCACCGACATCATCCTCGGCGGCAAGACCGAAGGCCGCGACCCCGATGAGTGGCAGGATGAGCACAACAAGGTAGTCGAAGCCGGCGGACTGCACATCATCGGCACCGAGCGCCACGAGGCCCGCCGCATCGACAACCAGCTCCGTGGACGCGCCGGCCGCCAGGGCGACCCGGGCAGCTCGCGCTTCTACGTCTCCTTCGAGGACGACATCATGCGCCGCTTCGCCCCCGAATGGCTGCCAAAAACGATGAGCAAGCTGGGCATGGACGAGGACACGCCCATCGAAAGCGGCATGGTCAGCAAGGCCATCGAGTCGGCGCAGTCGAAGGTCGAAGGCTACAACTTCGACATCCGCAAACACGTGGTCGAGTACGACGACGTCATGAACATGCACCGCGACGTCATCTATTCCGAGCGAAGCAAGATCCTGGAGGGCGCCGACCTCCGCAGCAACGTCCTCGACATGGTCCGCGAGGAGATCTGCGAGCTCGCCGATACGTTCCTGCCCGCTCGCCGGGAAGAGGAATGGGCGGTCGAGGACATGCTGAAGGAAGTCGCCACTCTCTTCGACGTGACGCCTTCGCTCTCGCCCAAGAGCCTCGAAGGGCTCTCCCGCGAGCAGATCCTGGAAGCCATCGTCGCCGCCTCGGAGGAGGAATACCAGCGCCGCGAAGCCGAGATGGGCGAAGAAGCGACCCGCACGATCGAGCGCCTGGTCATGCTGCGCGTCATCGACTCCCTCTGGGTCGAGCACCTGACGGCGACGGACGAGATGCGCCAGGGCATCGGCCTGACGGCATATGGCCAGTTCGACCCGCTCGTCGTCTACAAGCGCGAGGCGCACGACATGTGGGACCAGCTTATGGCCAACATCCGGCGCCAGATAACGCACACCATCTATCACGTCCAGCTTACGCCGCCGGCCGCGCCGCCTCGCGAGCCGGTAGGCGCTATGGCCGGCCGAGGCGGCATGCCCGCCGGCGCTCCCGCCGAAGCCCAGCCCGTCGGGGCAGCCGCCCGCTCCCGCAGCGGTCGGGAAGCGGCCCGACGGCCCGTCGGCGCCCACAAGACCGGCCGCAACGACCCGTGCCCCTGCGGCAGCGGCAAGAAGTACAAGAAGTGCTGCGGCAGGGCGATCTAGAGATGGCGGAGGAGTGATGGAGGACAACCCGGAGCGCACGCCGGCCTGCGACGAAGCCTTCGCGCACCTGCGACAGGCCGTAGCCGGCGGCTCGCACTGGTTCCCGGCGCTGCTCGACGCGGTCGCGCTCTGGCAACTGCCGGAGGAGACGGTCGGCGAGAGGCGCTACTGCTATCTCATCGACGGCGAAGCCTTCGACTGGCTGCTCCTGGCCGAGCGCCTGATCGACTCCCTCGACGGCGCGGTCCCCGATGAGGAGCGCGAGGCGCTTCTCTTCTTCGGCCAGATGCCGTCGGAGTGCGACGCCGAGGTCTTCAGGAACGCCATCGGCACCGCCAAGCACACCGCTTACCTCAACTACCTGTACGGCGTCGTCGTCGAAGAGGCGCTGCAGCTTGCCGTGGAAGAGGAGGTGCACAAAGAGCGCTTCGCCCTGTGCGGCACGCGCTGCCGACCGGCCGACGAGGAGGTCTGCGAGCGCATCTACGGCAAGGGGCGAATGGAGCTGCTGACGCGCTTCCGCGATGAGAAGGGTTTACCTCAAGGCGACGCCATCGCCTACAGCGACCTGCGGGCCTTCGCGTACTGGCTGTTCAAGTACCGGCTGCGCAACTGCGACCGCGCCCGGGTCGCCTCCGACACCCGCAAGGCGCTTTCGCAGCTAGCGGAGCTGGAGCGCGCCCGCCGGCGTCGCCTGGCCCGGGCCGCCGGACCGCACCCCGCGTAGCCCTTCAAACCCCTCCCGGCGCAGACGATAGCCGGACGGCCCGCCCGGCTATGATTGTCTTTGTTTGCAAAAAATGCACCCTTTGTGAATCTGATAGGGGGGTCTTTGTATGATTGACCGTCAGGAGGGGGCCAGCCGTAGCGTTTCCGGGCGGTGGACGAACCAGGATCCATTAGAGCACGGCGGGCCGGGGAATGTAAGGGGAAGGTGGCACTGTTCGCGGCGGACGGGCGCGTGGAGCAGCGGCAGCGGGATGAAACGGGCACAGCGGTTTCGCGTTAGAAAGTGCGAGACGTTCGACTTCGGTCGATGCGGTCTCGACTACCGTTCAGCCGGCGCCTGACGGGTTCCCCGCCCGGATTCTCCGTCTGTTGGGCTTCCGTATCGTCGCGCCCCTTGAGGGACGATTGCGAGTGTTGTTATTCGAATGAGAGTGGTACGGCGGAGAAGTTGGCGGGTATGCGGAAAATACCGCACAAGCACTTGACATATCCGCTAGACTGTGATATCAAAGAGGGTACGCACGGATGCGTTTTCCCCGCCGGAAAGCAATACCTCCGCCGTTTATTCTGTGACAGGGAATTGCCATAGAAGGTTAAACGCGTCTTCTGACTCCCAGCAATCACCCGAGTGAGCATCAGTCTGCCCGAGTGTGCTCCCCCGCCCACTCACCATGCCGGCTCCAGTGGAGTCCGCGTAGCTATCTATCGGGCGCAGTTGCCTAAGTAGTGTGGGGGGTTACCACGGACGAGAAGAGATCGGCCATCCGCAGCCTGTTTATCTTGATGGGACTGGGGGTCTTTGCCGCTCTTGTGGCAGCGCTCGCCGTCATGTTCGGCGGCGGTTCGCCCGCCTCCGCTACGCTCACGCCGGAGCCGACGCCGGCCGCGGGACTCGATACATCGTCGGACACGCCGATCCCGGCCTCAGTCTCAACCTCTCCTGTGCACGGGGACCTGCTGATCGCAGTTTACGGGGCGGGCGCCGACTGCGGTTTCACTCTACCCACAAACTGGACCAGCGCGGTGACAGACAACAGCGCGCCAAGCGGAGCCATCTTCTACAGGGTGGCGGGGGCTTCCGAACCGACGACCGTAACGGTGACCACCACCGTCAGCGGCTGCACAGCGCGTGTGCTCAAGCTCTACGACTACAGGTACAATGGCACGGCTCCAGCGAACCCGATCGATGCTGTTGCAACCGTAAAGACCGGCACCACCGCGGCGGTGTCCTCGAACCCAGTCACAACCACGCAGGCCGGTGACCTGCTTGTCTCATCATCGGCAATCCGCTACGGGACCAGCTTCACGTGGACCAGCCCCTTTACAGAGGATTACGATGTGAGTTCCGGAAGTTCAAGCAGCGACCGCACTCTTACCGGCGGGAGCTACATCGACCCGTCGACCGGGAGCATCTCCGCTGCCGCGACCGCCGCGCACTCCGGGACGTGGGATATGCTTCTCGTGGCGTTCAAGGCCAATCCTGCGGCCACGAACACGCCGACGAACACGACCGGGCCCACGAACACGCCGACGCGGACGAACACGCCGACGCAAACGCCGACGAACACGCCGGTGCCGCCAACGTCGACACCGACCAACACGCCGACGCAGACGCCGACGCGGACGAACACGCCGACGAACACGCCGGTGCCGCCTACGGCCACACGGACGAACACGCCCACGGCGACGAACACCAACACGCCGACTGCGACGTTCACCTTTACGCCAACGGCAACGCCGACCATCGCGGCGCCAGTCGTCCAGTCGGCCCACAACGAAGCGCACGGAACGTCGGTCACCAGCGTCGCGGGGACCTTCAGTGCCTCGCCGACCCCGGGCCACCTGCTGGTCGCCATCGTAGGCGCGGGCGCGAACACGAGCCCCGCTATCAACCAACCGACCGGCTGGAACCAGGCGATTAACAACGCCACCTGGCCTGGCGAGGCGATCTTCTGGAGAATCGCCGACGGCTCCGCGACCGATAAGTCGGTCACGGTCACGACCGGCAGCACGAGCACGCTGGGTATCCAGATGTACGAATTCAGCGGGATTGATACCTCTTCTCCCGTTGACGGCACACCAGGGACCTCCTATAGCCAGAGCAGTGCCACGCTCGCCTCGGGTAACGTGACGACATCGCACGCTCAGGACCTCCTCCTAGCGGGATTCGTTGTCAGAGGCGACGTCACGGTGGACACGTGGACCAATGCCTTCAATGAAGGATTCGACTTCATCTCCACCGATGGCACCA
>JBEKXP010000036.1:0-14434 GCA_049511815.1 Dehalococcoidia bacterium | reverse complement strand
CTGCGCTACCTCCCGCGCCGGCACACCGACGATTCCGGCGCCGAGAAGCGGAAAGGCGACGCTCTTCAGCCCCAGATCCTGACACAGTTTCAGCGCCGACCGCGTTCCTTCGTAGATGTCGTTCACGCTGGCCCGCCGGCCGTGCGCGTAATCGATCGTTGGGACGTGGATCACGTAGCGCGCCTTGAGGTTTCCCGCCGTTGTCGCCACCGCCTTCCCCAGGTCGCACCAGCCGACACGATCGCTCTCCTCCTGGATCACGCGACCGCCCGCCCGCACGATGGCCGCCGCCACGCCACCGCCGTGCCGGAGCTGCGTGTTCGCCGCGTTAACAATCGCGTCCGCCGCCGCCTCCGTCACCGGCCCGTAGTGGCTGCGCATCCTTCGCACCTCCATCGAAAGAAAGCTACCCTCGCCACAGCCGTAAGCAAATGATAACATCTCTTACAACGAACATAACGTGGAGTTGGACAATGGCCGTCAAAACGAAAACCTGCCTCCTTCTCGGAGTCATTGTCGGCGCCGCTGCGCTGCTCGGCGTTGCCTGCGGTGGCGGCGGTAGCGACTCATCGCAGAGCACAAGCGTGCCGCTCACCACCTGCCATCCGGCCACTCCGCCTGTCTTCGGCACGCCGATCGTCGCCGCCGACAAGCAGATGTGGGAGTCTGCGGATCTCGGCTACAGCCTCGTTTATCCAGACGATTGGCACGCGGCGCCCGGTCAAGCGAACTATCAGAACATTTTCGGTGACGCCTTCTTTGGACCCAACGTGTCCGGCGATGTTCAGCCCAACATCGCCGTCACCTGCGAAACGATCCCCGTCGGCGGCGACACCAACGCCTATGCCGACTACCGGCGCGCGGTGCTTCAGCAGCTCCTCGAGGCGAGCCCGGACTCGGCTGCCACGGTCACCGTCGACGGCCACGATGCCTTTTTCTGGCACTACAAGATAACCAACAGCAAGACGTCGGCCATCGTCGATAAGATAGAGGTCCTCTTCGCCGACGACCGCGGCGGCTGGATGATCTCACTCGTTGCGCCGGAAGGGCACCTCGGCGACTACAAGCCGGTCCTGGACGACGTCCTCGCCTCGTTCCACGAGCACTGACGCGGGGGCAACCTGACGACTCGCGCGTTTTGGGGGAGCGGCGCGAGCATTTCGGGCAGGTTGTTGTCTGGTCGACTGATGTGTGTTGTTGGAGTGGAGCCCTTGCCCGCGCCGCTCTAATCACCTTCCGCTATAATGGGGATAGCCGGCCGGCCCACTATGCCGAGACGCAAGCCGGTCGACAAGAGGCTGGTTGCTGTCGCGGAAGGTGAACAAGGAGAGCTTAGACTCCTCGTCTGCTCGGTGGGATCAGGGAAATCCCTCGATCAGCGCCGCCACAGCGCCTAAAGAAGACCCCGCGGCTTCAAGCAAATGAGCGCGCGCATCCTCGTCGGCACCTGCTCCTGGGCGGACAAGAGCCTCATCGACTGCAACTGCTTCTACCCACCGGAGGCCAGGACGCCGGAAGCCCGGCTGCGCTACTACGCCTCCCGCTTCCCCGTCGTCGAGGTCGACAGCGCCTACTACGGCCTTCCCACCGAAGCCACAGCCGGCCTCTGGGTCGAACGGACGCCGCCGGAGTTCATCTTTGACGTCAAAGCCTTCCGCCTCCTGACCAACCATCCGACGCCGCCGCAGGCGCTCACGAAAGAGCTTCGCGAGAGCCTGGGCAGCCTCGCCGCCGAAAAGCGCAATCTGTATTACCGCGATTTCCCGCCCCCGGTCCGCGACGAGGTCTGGCGGCTCTTCGCCGACGCCCTCTTGCCCCTCGACAGCGCCGGCAAGCTGGGCGTTGTTCTCTTCCAGTTCCCGCCCTGGTTCCTGCCCGGCCGCCAGAGCGCCGAGCACATCGTCGAAGCCAGGCGGCGTCTCGCCCAGTACCGCGTCGCCGTGGAGTTCCGCAACGCCCGCTGGCTGTCCGACACGAACCGGAAGCGCACCCTCGACCTCATGCGAAGCAATCAGATCTCCCTCGTCGCCGTCGACGAGCCACAGGGTTTCGCCTCCAGCCTGCCGCCCGTCGCCGAGGCCACCGCCGACCTCGCCGTCGTCCGCTTCCACGGCCGCAACGCCGAGATGTGGGAGCGCAAAGGCGCCACAGTCGCCGACCGCTTCGACTATCTGTATTCTGAGGATGAGCTGCGGGAGTGGGTTTCGCCTATCGAAAAGCTGGCTGCCGTCGCGCGCGAAGTTCACGTCCTCATGAACAACTGCGTCAGCGACAAAGCCGTCGTGAACGCCGCGCAGATGCGGACGCTCCTAAGCGCATAAGTAACCGGACCAGGGAGTGTTAGCTGCCGGGCGCCGGAGTCGGCGTATCCGGGTTGCTGCTGGCGGAGGTGTCAGCCTCCGGCGTGGCAGGGGGCGGCGGCGTTGGCACGGCCGTCGGCAACGGCGTAATGACGATGCTGTTCAAGATGTGGAAGACGATATCCGCATTCGTCGGGCTGAAAGCCTTGAGGTCATCCTCCGTCGCTTGCCAGAGGATCGCTCCGTCTCTTCGCCTGACGACCGACTCATAGAAGCTTCCACCGATGTTCTGGTCCCAATACATGTCTGCGGTTCGCGGGTTGATGACAATTATCGTTGAGACGTCCGAGTTCACGACCCGCAGCAAGGAGGGGACCGCCGCTACTCCGTACGGGTTGACCTCCAGCCCTAGCATCTTCCAGCCGCTGTTCCGCGAAGGAACCTGCAGGGAGAGCGGACCGATCACTACGGCATCCCACGAGACGCCGGCCGTGTCATCGTACGGAATCGGCGCAACGACCACCGCGCTGGGTATCGGCGTTATTGCGGGCACCGCCGGCTGCGGGGTCGATGCCGCCGCCGTGGCGGCGCTCTGTGTCGGTTGCGCAGCCGCCGTGGGTGTGGAAGTCGCTGTGCTCGCCGCTTCAGACGTCGGCTCCGGCGTGGGCGCAGGCGAGGCTGCAAGCAAGACGGAGGAGACGAAGAGCGCCTTTGATGATTCCGTCTCTGCTGCCTGCAACTCATCCGACGCGTTCGGATCGACCATGGGCGCGACGTTCGCCAGCACTTCCTGTTGCTGCTGCGCGAGCTCCGATACCTTCTCCGCATCCTTGGGATCAAGGTTGGCGGTCACGAGCGAATTCGTCTGGCTCGCCAGATCGCTCAGCGGGCCCTCGCCGATCTTGCTCCCCCGCTCCGCCAGCTTCTGGACCTCGTCCAGCCGTTTCTGCGTGAACTCGATGTCCAACTGCCTCCGTCCGCCTTGGTCGAAGGTCAGCGTGTAGCGGATGTCTTCCATCGTACGCTTTACCGGATAGCGCCAATCTCCAGGCAGCGTGTCGGCGGACGTCGTCACCGCGAACCCGCCGACGCTCAGGAATCCGACCACCAGGACCGCGGCAATGCTTGCGGCGATACGGAAAGCCGGCTGCCAACGGGATTGTGGCCGCGGCAAAAGGACTTGCTGCGCGGCCATAAGGAAGCGTCGCCGGGCCGCCATCACGAAGGACCGCCGTGGCTCAGCCGCCAGCTCTTCCCTCAAGCGACGTTCCGTCATCCTCAAGAAGCGCTGCCGCGCCTGTGCCGCGAACGCCGCCCGAGGCGCCACGTTGAAAGTCTCGCCAACCAACGTCGCCGTTCTGAGCAGCGGCTCCAGTTGAGCCGCATCCTCAGGGTAGAGCGAAAGGCACTCCTCCAGCGTCCTTTTCCCGCTGGAAAGCGCTTCCAGGCACTCGCTCAACCGCTGTTCAAATCGATTGCTCAAATCTGTCCCTCAACCGTAAGCCTGCCAGGCTCTGTCTGGAGCATTTTCTGCAACTTCAGGACCGCCTTATGTTGCAGCGTCTTCACATTTCCCTGCCGTTTTCCCAGTACCTGGGCCGTCTCCGCTATCGACAACCCGCCGGCAAAGCGCAGAGCTATCACGTCCCGTTGCGCCTCCGGCAGCCTCTGCACCGCCAGCGCAACCTCGCCGATCATCATTTGTGTCTCAACGATCTCCGCCGGGTCGTGCTTGCTGTCCGTCATCCCCTCGTCGAGCGCCGCCTGGCCCTTCCTGACACCGTTCTTCCGATAGTGGCTAACCACGTGGTTTCTCGCGATGCGAAAGAGCCACGCCGAGAAGGGAACGCCCGTCCTCTTATAGTCGCCAATCGCTCCCAGCATGCGTAGGAAAACATCCTCCGTCAGATCCTCGGCCTCGGTCACGTTTCCCACGCGCGAGAGCACATATCGATAAACGCGAGGCAGGTACCAGTCGTACACCGCTCCCAACGCCTGCGGCTCGCCCGTCTTAGCCCGTTCAATTACCCCCTCCTCTATTTCGGAAGGAAGAGGAGTTGCAGCGGCCCCCAGCTCCACGTCCCGGACTCCTGTCCTGTAAGAATCGTTGACTAATAACATAACATAGTCGTCCGAGCACGTCCATTTGAACTGCGGGCCGAGCATCCCACGAACATGAAAACGCCTGAGACCCTGAAAAGTTAACGACGGCAGGATCTTGCCGGAAAAGGCGCGCGCGCAAGAAGCTTGTGAGCGGCTAGCGCATCTCGATTACGGCAAAGACCAGGGGAGTAAACTGACTTGCCGCACGAAGGAAGCAGGTTACGCCGGTCCCGCGCCATTGGGGCTTGAAGACATGGCTTCCGGCGGCCACTTGCCCTAGCCAGACGATCTCGAGGTCCTGAAGGTAGAAGGGCTGGCTGTACTGGACGCCGTAGTCGTTACCCTGGCGCACGCCGTCGATTGTGAAATCGAAGCACTCGTACTGGGCGCCGGCCGTATAGCCGGAGCCAAGGAGCATGAGCATCACCCAGCTGGCGCCGGTCGTCATGTTGATCACCAGGTTGCTGCTGTCGATGTCGACGAAGGACGTGCTCGTGGTCTGGTAGTCGCCGGCAGCGCGCACGACACGCGCGACCTGGAAACCGCCGCCGCCTCCGCTCCCACTATCGACGGCGCCGCCCGCTTCAACCAGTTCGCCGAACATCCGCAGTTTGCCCATGTGACTCTCCTCGCCGTCGCAGGCGCAGAATGCCGGAAGTTGCCTTCGAAAGCCTGCCCAGAATAGCACATCAGTGCTTCACGTCAAGGCCGTCGTGTCACCAAACGAACGCCCCGGCCGCGACAGTAAGGGCTGCGGTGAAACTCTCACGGATCGGAGGGTTTTTTCCTCCCGACCGCTTGACTGGGGCTGACCAAGGTCCTATCCTTCAGCTACCCTCAAATATACATAATGTTGGAGGCAGAGAATGAGGATCTGGAAACCCCTGTGTTGTCTTGCCCTGGGCGCGTTGATTCTCGCCGCCGCACCCGCCTTGGGCAAAACTCCGCTCTCACAGGGCTCAGCACCATCGGCGCAGGCGCAAGGCGAACCCATCTTAGAGTTGGACATGGATCCCACCAACGGCAGCGGCCCCTGCAATCCCGTCGATACTACCGTTACCGTCGCCAACGACTCCGAATACGAAGTGGCGATTTGCATGACGGGAGTCAGCACAGCGCCCAACGTATTCGAAGTGCATATGGATCACGACGATACGATCGGCCAATGCGTCCCCACTGACTGCTCGGACAAGTACTGCCTCGACGGGAACCCTGACGCGAACGCCGGCAGCACCACCTGGGGCACTTCACTCGGCACCGGTTGGGATTGCAACATCATGGATGTTTCTCCCCCAAGTTGCAAAGACAACAACGGCCAAATCAGCATCAAGTGTATGGCGGTGAAGGATCCAGGAACGCTGCCGGCCGGACCTGGTGTTTCGGCGCCGCTGGCCATGATCAAATTCAAGGCTGTCAAAGAGGGTACAGACACAATCAAGATATCCATAGCAGACTCCGCTGACTACAATGTCCAAACACTCGTGAAATGCGGGGCGGCCGGGGGCGCGTTCACCGACTGTCCCGGTGGCACAGTGGTAGTTGCGCCTGCCGGCTCAGTGCCGACCCAAATTCCACTGAACACGCCACAAGCGACGCCGCCGCCCCCCGGTGTCACGCCGCCGACGGTCGCCCCTGCTGGCGCAACAGCAACCGCCGTGGCGGCAGCGTCTGCGGCTACCGCCGCCGCTGCCGCTGATGCGACCTCCGCCGCCCAGGGAACGCCCGTCGCGTCGATCAACGCGACCGCCACTGCTGTGTCCGCTGCCACCAAGGCCGCAGTCGCCACCAAGGCGACCGCCGCCGCCACGCCCACCGCGAAGCCTTCGGCGACACAACAAAAGACCAACGGCTCCTCCGGCCCGAACGGCGGACTAATCGCCGGCATCGTCGTTGCTGCCCTCATAGTAGTCGGCGGCGTGGGCTGGTTCACCTTCCGAAAGCTGCGCTCCCGCAGGGCATAGCGAGAAGCGAGAACAACGGAATCGAGGAGAGCCCTAAGGTGCCGCCTGAGGGCTCTCCTGCTGTCCGGCCACAGCGCGTCTCCGTCGACAAACGCAGGCGCGGACTCTCCCACGGCGCCGTCATCGCCAGGCAGTCAACCGTGCCGGCGGGACTAAGAAGCGGCGCCCGGGAACCCCGAACGCCGCTGCATAACTAATAAGGGAGGCCGTTAGGAGCGACGGCGCTTCACGACTACTGCCCCACCGCCACCGACTGCGCCTACAACGACTACCACGCCAACGGCCGACAAAATGATGAGCCACGGGAAGCCGCCGCCCGTCCCGACCACATGAACAGAGGCATTCTGAACGGAATTGGCCGTCTCGACCGGCATGCCGGCCTCGTCTACCTCCGCCGCAACGAGCTTTACGTCGGTGAGATTGAGGGCCGAATCTCCTCCACCCTTGGGAGAGAACGTCACCGTCGCCAGCGTTCCCGCTCCGTCAGGGCCGGCCTTGCCGCCCATCGAAACCGGCGGGCTGATAGTGACGCACACAAGCTGGAGCAGGCCGGCGTTGTCGTTCTTCGTCGGGCAGTTGACTTCGCGCCCTGTGCTGCCCAGAAGCGCGTCGCCTTTTACGTCAACGAACTTCAATACAGACGGATCATACTGGAGGCTAAACTGATAACCAGCCAGATTGTTCATATCCGAGACGAGGACGTTCACGTCGAAGTCCGGGTCCCCCTGCTTGATCGGCTGGTCCGAGGAAGGCGGCTGTACCGTCAGTTTCGTAGTGGTTTGCTGTGCGCCCGCACTTCCCGCGAAACCGGCAAACGCCACTGCCAGCCCCAGCAGTCCAATCGTAGCGTAACTGTAGATGCGTGTGTGCCGACTTTTCATAGCTTTAGGTCACCCCTTTTGCTGCGAGCTCTGCTGGTTAAGCTCTCCTTGTGAGAATAGCGCCGCATTCCTTTATGTGATATCGGTCGACTCCCGATCTCTCTCAATGTCAACTCCGACGGGACCCGCGTGAGCCTCGTGCTCTAGATCTTAACCTTTCCACCACCTCTCTGGCGAGCCCACCGTTTGTCCGCTGCGCTCCAATAATCGCCATCCAGCCCGCTGTTGCCAGCAACGCTGCCAGAATGAATACGAGCAGGCCGCCCGAAGTGCCTCCGGAACCTTCGCCGTCGCCAGAGCCTGGCAACGCGGTGGCCACCCGAGTTACCTCCGCCGGCAAAGCGCCTCTCTTGGGGGTCGGGGCCCGTTCCGTAGGTGAGATCTGTCCGAATGGCGTCGGTGTAGCTACGACAGCTAGCGCCGTGGCCGTTGCGCTTCTACAGGGCGTTCGCGTCTTCGTGGGAGTCGGAGTCAGCGTCGGCGCTACCGCCGTCGGCGTGCTCGTCGACGTTGACGGTGTTCGCGAAGGCGTGGGCGTCAGCGTGGCCGGCGTGGCTGTGGTCGTCGATGTTGCTGTCGGCGTTACGGCCGTTGTCGTCCCCGTTGGCGTGACCGTGGGCGTCGACATGGTTGTCGGCGTAGGCGTTGTTGTCGCCGTTGGCTTGGCCGTGGGCGTCGGCGTGATTGTCGGCGTAGGCGTTTTGGTCTCCGTTGGCTTGACCGTGGGCGTCGACGTGATTGTCGGCGTGACGGGCGTTGTGGTCGCCGTCGGCGGGGACGTGGCCGTCGATGTTACCGTCGGCGTGACGGGTGTTGTCGTCGCCGTCGGTGTGCGAGTAGCCGTCGCTGTCACTGAAGCCGTCGCCGTCGGCGTGATAGTCGGTGTACGGGTCGCCGTTGGAGTCTCGGTCGGCAGAGGGGTGCTGGTAACAGTGGGGCTACTGGTAACCGTGGGTGTACTCGTTACCGTCGAAGTTGCTGTAGCACTGGGCGTGGGCTCCGGCGGCGGCTGTTCGCCTTCGCAGGTCCGCCGGTCACGTCCGTAAACGAACTGCAAGTCCTTGATGTCGATGTCGTAGTCACCGCCCGGCGGCTCGAGGTCGAACCAGAGGTCATAAGGCCAGATACCAAGAGTGGTGCCGTAGCGCCCGGACTCCGCTTGCTCGTCGATGACGTTCACCCGACAATCCTTGTTCACATCACCTTCCAGCGCCCGAATAAGGATGTTTGACCCGCTGATCTGGCCGACGGGAATGGGAACGCCTAGATCGTCACTCAACTCGCTGCCGCTGACATCCTCAGCAAGATATGTCTGAATGCCGTTGTCCAGCGTAGGCCGGATAGTGACATTCGGCGTGACCGTCAGATAGGCAATTATGCCCGATCCGGTAGGCCCTGGCTGGCTCCCCGTGGACGTGCAGCCCATCCGGATGGAATTCTCAGTCAGGATCTGCTGGC
Organism: Dehalococcoidia bacterium; assembly: GCA_049511815.1. Classification (GTDB taxonomy): domain Bacteria; phylum Chloroflexota; class Dehalococcoidia; order DSTF01; family JALHUB01; genus JALHUB01. The sequence goes on along the minus strand of JBEKXP010000036.1, from coordinate 5,731 downwards.
ACTGCGTTTCTCTCCCAGTGCTGCCCAGGAACGGACCCTCCGTTGCCTGCACGTTGATGATTGTACGATCAAAAAAGACAGTGAATTCAAAGCCGCCAAGGGGAGTGTTTGCAGGTAGGTTCGCTACCTCCTCATTCACCACGAGCTTTCCTTCCCCGTTCAACGTGCAGTTCGTCCCATAGCAGATCCAAAGGTTGGCGTCGCTGGGATTCGTCGAGAGAATGAGAGGATCGGCGGCCGTCGCGGTTGAGCGAGGCTGCATTGGGCTGACGAAGACGAGCCACAGCGACAATACACCCGTCAGCGACAAAGCGAGCGCCAACAGGCTTCGGGTTCGCGGTCTTGGCTTACCGTCGGCGTTTCTGATCATGGTCCGGCACGTCCAGGGCCCATGCAGCGCCACATCTTCAGAATAAACGAGCGCATTCGGTTCAGAATTCGTCGAGCCCGGAAGACCGTCCTTGATCGTCTCCGCATATTGAAAGGAAGGTCCGCCGGAAGGAGGAATCCTAGCGTTCCAGTCAGTAGTGCGGCAATGGCCAGATAGTGAGGCCGGATATCTGACGCGATAGATGCCGCTGTGCGAGAAACGGAAATCGATCCGCTCGCCGACTGAATATCTATCGTCTTTCCAAGCGGATCGGCCAGTGCCGACGCCAAGAAATCGACGGGCGATTCGCCAGAACTCGATGCCTGGAAGGTAATTTCCGCCAGCAATCCAGTGCCACTGACGCCGGGAGTCGCGCCGCTGCTGACACAGCCGAAGCGAACCTCCCCTCCACTCACCGTCGGAGTTGGGCAGAACACGCCACGGCCGGTGCTGCCAAGGAAAGTGCCATTGCTTATTCCCGACAACACCAGGATGTCCGGGTCGAACTGGATTGTAAACTCGTATGCCGCGACGTCTGTAACGTTCCGCGCCAGCACGTCCACCTCGAAATAGTCACCGAGTGTCACGGACTGCGAAGGCGGGTCGATTAGAATTGCGGGAACGTTGGGATCGAGCGTCGGCGTCGGCCCTGGAGTTGGCGTATAAGTCGGCGTTGGGCTGGGGCCCGGCGTAGAAGTTTTGGTCGGTAAAGGCGTGTTCGTCGGCGTCGGCGCCGGGCCAATCGCTACGGAGCCCTGCCCTATGATATTCACAGGCATCACGCCGGCCGTCGGGTTGGTCAGTATTGCCTCCGCCACTGCCACCTCGGTACCGCCCATCTTCAGTGGAACGAATGTGAAGGTGGCCAATATGCCGCTTCCGTTCGCCCCTGCGGGGTCGGGTCCCAGTGTGAGACAGACTATCCTGACGCTCGATCCTTCAACATCCCAGCCAAGGCAGTTCGGCGCGCGACCGCTGCTGCCCAACAAAGGCCCATTCTCCACATCTGCCACCCGAAGGGACGCCGGATCGAAGCTGAGCGTTAGCTCGTACGCGCCGAGGTCCGATGCGTTGTCCACCGTCGCGTTGATGCTGAACGGTACGCCGACGCCCGCTTGCTGTGATGCCGGTGCTATCCCTAACGTCGCCGTTCCGCCCACCGGAGTGGCCGTCGGCGTTGGACCCATCGTCACGGTGGGGGCTGGCGTCCAGGTCGGCCTGGGCGTGCGCGTTGCTGTCGGCGCCTCTGTGAGGGTCGCCGTAGGAGTGATCGTCGGGGTAGGCGATGGCCCGGGAGTCGGCGTCGGCGCCGGTTCCACAACGACCGATGCCCCCAGCAGCGCGTTCGTCGGGATGACTGTGGCCTGAATGTCGGTCAACATGAAACCGCTCAGGCTCATCAAGCCGATGCCCTCCCGAACGGCGGAGAAAGTTACCGTCGCAAGGACGCCGTTGCCGTCGGGACCGGCAGGATTCGAACCCAGCGTCCTGCAGACGAGCCGAACGGTATTGCCCGTGACATCCGGCGGATTGCAGCTCACGCTGCGGCCGCTGCTCCCGAGGAATGCGCCGTACTGCGTGCTCACGTACGAAGCGATGACCGGGTCGAATTGAAGGCTCGCCTGAAAGGCGCCCAGGGCGGTGACGTTGTTGACTACGATATTGACGCTGAAGTTGCTCCCGTTGAACGCCGTCTGCCCCGCAGGATTCAGGCAGGCAACCACTCCCCCGGACGCGCCGGCGCACGTTGGGCCCGGGGTGGGCGACGGCGTTGCCGGGGCCGGTGTGGACGTTGGCCGCGGCGTCGGAGAGCCAATAATCACCGACCCGCCTTCCGTCGCGGCCGGTATATCATTGCTAAGCGGGTCGCTTAGGCTGACAGTGGCCAAGTCGAGAGAACTCTCTCCCTCAGCCAGCGCTTTGAACGTGAAGGTTGCCAGCTTCCCCGAACCGGTGGGCCCGACCTGGGTGCCGGACGTCGCGCAGCCAAAGCGAACCGTTCCATTGGCGGCGTCGACGATAGGGCTGGGGCAATAGACCGTGCGGCCGCTGCTTCCCAGAAAAGTCCCATTCGCCACCGATCCGAAGGCCGCCAGACTGGGGTCGAACTGCAGGGTGAACTCGTACGAGCCCAGATTCGACACGTCGTCCAGCATCACGTTGACGCTGAACGAATCCCCGACGTTCACATTTTGAGAAGATGGATCCAGGCGGACGACGGCCTGCTGGGCGGACGCGAACGTGAAGTGATAGGCGATAAACGCGACGCCCGCCACCAGGGCCATGCCCAGAAGGAACCCTTGCCAAGCCTTCATATTATATGGGGAACCTCTAGATGCGCTGGTTCGGCCGAAGCAGTCTGCTCCTAATCCTTAAACGGCGAAACTGCCGGAATATAATGCCCCTGCCGCATTCGATTCGTTCTTTCGCCGATCGGGGCTCATGCCACCGCCGCCCAGCTTACCATAACAACGCCTTCTGTTACATAAGATCGCCAGACCAACGTCGAATCCCGCCGCACAAATCGCGCCCCGCTGCTCCCTGTCGAGGCGACGAATTCTAACATCGTCTGATTCACTTTATGTTATGAAGCAGTGGAGCCGGCGTTAAATCTTATGCCGAAATGAAATCGAGTCGTCTTCTAAGACGTAAGAAAACTGGAGGTGACTTATCGGCCTCTTCTTGCCTCTCTTGCCCGTGTCGCCTATTTCCGGCATTTTCGCTCGGGGGTACTTGACAAAACCTGCTGAGAGTGCTAAAACAGCCTCGACTGGTGGCCTTTCCCCGCTTGAAGACCTAACCGAATAACCGGCAACTGATTGCAAGAACCAGCAAGGAGCGTCATGCGTCCCTGTATCGGTTCATCCTCGGTCTGCGAATGGTGCTACGAAGGTTTCCCCTCGTCACCAGTCCCCTTCGTTGGCCCGGCAGATCCGCCACCAGTGAGTTAAGTACCAGTTTTAGCGCACGGCCCGGAATTGCAATGGGCAAGAAAGGAGGACCGCATAGAAGGGGGGCAGACAATACTGGTCATGACCCTGAGGACGGGCCAGGCCGGCATTTCGAATATTCTTCTCTGGTAGGAGGAACTTCATGATTAAGAAAGCCTTATTTGTGGGCGCAATGGGGCTGATAACGGTCATGGCAGCACTCGGCCTCGGTTCGCTGCGGGACAGCAGCACGCCGACCGCCGCCACAACCGTCATACCCATCCAACCTTTCGCGCCGGACTGGTCGGGCAGCGGAACCAGCAGCACCGTGCTTAGCAACACCGCCGGTGGAGCGCCCGCCATCATCAGCAACCGGACTGAGGGCGTTATCCCCCGCGGCACGCGTATTGCTATACCCTATATCTACTCCTCCGCGGAGTGGTACCAGCTCCTTTCCCTGGACGCCGGGACCATCGGGGACCCCGGGACCTTTCCGCCGCCGACCTACATCCCGCCCACTGGGACCGTTGTGGGCAGTGTGATCGCGACGCTCGACGTCAAGTGCACTATGGACGTGGGAGGTATAGGCGTCCCGGACGTCGGCGACAGCTTCTTGGCCTACAAGAACGGCGCCGTGGTCACTGCCTACCCATGGGTTCTTGGCCAGGTCGCGCCTCAGTTGGCGACGCCGTCGGACACCTGGCTCAACGCTTGGTTGCCGCCATTCCCCTGGCTGCTGCGTGACACCGCTCACGCCAACCACTTCATCGTCTCAGGGGCTTCGGCGGGTGCTGACGTCACTCTGAACACGGTTTTCAGTGCTGTTCCCTTCTCGCCGAACGGTGGCGTTGACGTGGCAACAACCAGGAACGGGGGCAACCCGGAAGTCTGGACTCAGGCCGCCAACGGCATTTGCATCGACACGCCGCAGAACAGCACCTCGTTCACCAGCACCAGCTACGCGCCGCCTGCGCTCGGCTACACCGCCGCCGCCGGTTCATGCACCGCCGGCACCTGCGCCGATGCCGCTGTCTATGGCCCGATGGTCAAGAACGACCAGGCCTTCACCGTGGGCGGTAGTGGAAACGTGAGCATAACGTCCAACTACGTGAACCGAGGACCTACTGACCCCGCGGGCTTCACCGCCCACTGGGAGGTAATCGCGACCAACCCGAACGTGGCCGATGCCCATTGGGTGGCCACAGGAAACCCAAAGACCCTTAACTCCTCCGTATCCCTCGCCGCGGCCGCAACCGTCCCCGACACGCAGACCCTGGCAATCAGTTGTGCTGCGGCGGTAAACGGCGAGGCGCTAATCATCGTTAAGAACGCGCTTTGGCCGGGTGCCGGCATCTCGGACTACTACCCGTCCGACAACGCGAACGTAAACACCATCAAGGTGGTCTGCGGCACGGACCTGGCGAACCTGTCGGACCTGACGGTGGACCTTCTCAGGCCGAACGCCGTAAGCGCGCCGAATCCTTCGACGCCGGCCCTCACTTCCGTGCCTGAGCAGATTAACCTCCAGACCATCGGCCAGTCTGCGACAGTCACCATCCGCGAGATCAACACCAACAACGACACCAACCCAGTTACCGCCGACCAGTACTTCGACGTCGAGTCTTCCGGCGCTGTGACCGCGAGCTTGGGCACAGTAACGCTCAGTCACGGCGAGTCAGGTGGGACACCGGGCGCCTGCGCCGGTGCCGCTCCGGGCGCTGTCTGCACGGACATTGCCGGCGTCAGCGAGCCCGTTGGAATGAGCGACCTCACGATTCCCGTGACCGTCACCTGCCCCGCTGACGAGGCCGCTGTCGGCCGCCACTTCGTCGTCGTGACAGGCATACTTGCCCCCGATCCCCGCGGCGAGTCGACACACGGCCAGAAGACCAACGCTCAGCGCGTCTCGATTATGGTCAACTGCTGGTCAGACGACCATCCAATGCCGGCCCCGGTTGCTGACAAGGACGATGGCAACGGCCTCTACGTCCGCTGGACCATCGCCCAGAGCAACCCGGACGACCAGGCGTCCTTCGCGAGCCCGCCCTCCTTCCCGTCGGACCAGGGTTCGGACTCCAAGCTGCAGCAGCCCATCGGCGGCTACACCGAGCGCATCATCCAGGTAGGGTGCTACTTCATGGCCGTGAACGGCTGCTTTAAAGAAGCCGTTCACGGGACGACCCCGGATTGTGACACCGACGCCCAGGGCTACTACACCCCCGCGGACACCCGCGAGGACTACCGCTACGCGTTACTGGGCGCGGTTGACACGGTCCAGTGCATGGAGGCGGCCGCAGTCGACACACCCGGCCACCCCGTTGCCTTGCCAGCGCTGGGAAGCCCCACCTCGTGTGGCACGCCTCAATACGTATACACCGGAGCGCCGGCTGGACCAATGCAGGCCAGCCAGACGTTCAACACTAACCAGGAC